>CAMBYR010000035.1 GCA_945872375.1 uncultured Blautia sp.
AGTTGAGCTTGTTACCGGTGAGGGCGACAGACTGAATCTGAAATCCAAATTATCCCAGTATGTATCTCTGGCAACCATTTTTTCCGGCGGAGAGATTCCGGAACTGGAAATCGTTGCTTATGAAGAGGACGACATCAAAGAGCTGATGTCTTTCATGATCAACGGCTGATCAGACTGATTATACAGAAGCGTATCGGGGGCGTGAAATATCTGTCAGGGGACAGATGTCATGTCCCCTTTCATGCATTTGCAGGATAAACAGAAAGAACCAGGGGGTGTTGGAACTTCCTGGTCAACTTGCGTTTGAAAGGAGTTTGAAAAGATGGCAAAAATTGATATCATTTCCGGTTTTCTTGGAGCCGGAAAAACAACCCTGATTAAAAAACTGCTGAAGGAAGCCTTTCAGGATGAACAGGTGGTACTGATTGAAAATGAATTTGGCGAGATCGGTATCGACGGAGGTTTTCTGAAGGAAGCGGGAATTGAGATCCGCGAAATGAATTCCGGCTGTATCTGCTGCTCCCTGGTAGGAGATTTTGGTGCTTCCCTGAAGGAAGTCGTTACCAAATATAATCCGGACAGGATCCTGATCGAGCCGTCAGGCGTGGGCAAGCTTTCTGATGTCATCAAGGCGGTTCAGGGCGTGCAGGAAGAGACAGGACTGGTGCTGAACAGCTATACCACGGTTGTGGATGCAAAGAAATGCCGGATGTATATGAGAAATTTTGGAGAATTTTTCAATAATCAGGTGGAATATGCAGGTGCAATCATCATGAGCCGTACAGATATTGTGGATGAGAAAAAAGCAATGGAAGCGATGGAGCTCCTTCGCGGAATCAATGGAAAAGCTGCCATCATTACTACTCCGATTGATAAGCTGGATGGAAATAAGCTTCTGGAGGTGATGGAGCATCCGGTATCTCTGGAGGAAGAGATGATGGAACAAGAGGTATGCCCGGAGTGCGGACATGTACATGAGCATGGTCACCATCACGATCATGAGCATCATGATCACGAGCACTGTGACCACGATCATCATGATCACGAACATCATCATGACCATGAGCATGATCACCATGACCACGACCACGATCATCATGACCACGAACATCATCATGACCATGAGTATGATCATCATGACCACGAACATCATCATGACCACGACCATCACGCTCACCATGACCACGACCACCACCCACACGCCCACGATCATTGCCGCAGCGACCACGATCACGACCATCACGACCATGATCATTGCGGCTGCGGCCATGATCACGACCATCATCATCACCATCATGCAGATGAAGTGTTTACAAGCTGGGGCCGCGAGACAGTGAAAAAGTATACAAGAGAAGGTCTGGAAGAGATTCTGGAAAAGCTTTCTGAGTCGGAAGAGTATGGAACCATTCTTCGTGCGAAGGGCATGCTTCCTGCAGAGGACGGCACATGGATCTACTTTGACATGGTTCCGGGAGAAACCGAGATCCGGGAAGGCGCACCGGAATACACCGGCCGTCTTTGTGTGATCGGCTCCAAAATGGCAGAAGATAAGCTTGCAGAGCTGTTTGGCCTCGTATAAAGGAGGGAACGGAAAATGGAAGAAACTCTTGTTCCTATTTATCTCATTACAGGATTTCTGGAAAGCGGAAAAACCACCTTTCTGAATTTTACACTTCAGCAGGATTACTTTTATATTGACGGAAAAACTCTTCTGATCCTTTGCGAAGAAGGAGAAGAAGAGTATGATATGGAAGCGCTGAAGCTTGCAAACACCGTTGTAGAAGTGATTGAGAAAGAAGAAGATCTTACGACAGAACGCCTGACAGCCATGGATATTATTCATCAGCCGGAGCGTGTAATCGTAGAATATAACGGCATGTGGCTTGCCAGCAATTTTGAGAAAATGAAAAAGCCGGATGGCTGGGGAATTGAACAGCATATCACCTGTGTGGATGGAAGCACATTCCAGGTATATATGAACAATATGAAATCCATTTTTATGGATATGGCCAGAAACGCAGATATGGTTGTCTTTAACCGCTGCAAAAAGGAAGATCCGCTGCCGGCCTACCGCAGAAGCATCAAGGTAGCCAATCAGCGGGCAGAGGTGATCTTTGAAGACGAGGAAGGCGAGCTGGACGATATTTTCCAGGATGAAATGCCTTTTGACATCAATGCACCGGTCATCGACATCCTCCCGGAGGATTATGGAATCTGGTTTGTGGACGCCATGGATCATCCGGAGACCTATGTGGGAAAAACCGTGCATTTCCAGGGACGCGCGCTGAAGCCAAGAGGAATGGGAAGCAAATTCTTTGTTCCGGGACGTACCGCCATGACCTGCTGTGCGGATGATACCACATTTCTGGGATATGTCTGCAAAAGCGCCTATGCGCCAAAGATTGCAGAAGGTCAGTGGGTGGATGTGACGGCAAAGATTGCCTTTGAGAACAGAATGGAGTACCAGGGAGAAGGAATCGTACTTTATGCAGACTGCGTGGAGCCCTGCGATCCGCTTCCGGAGGAAATGGTTTATTTTAATTAATCGGAGACAGACATTATGTATTTAATCGTTGGACTGGGAAATCCAGGCAGACAATATGAAGCAACACGGCATAACATGGGATTTGATACCATAGATGAGCTGGTGGAGAAGCACAGGATTCCTCAGGCCGGGGTAAAATTCAATGCCATGTATGGCAGGGGAATCATCGGCGGAGAACGGGTGATCCTGATGAAGCCTCTCTCCTATATGAATTTAAGCGGCGGACCTGTGCGGCAGATGGCGGATTACTTTAAGATCGACCCGGAGACAGAGCTGATCGTCATTTATGATGATATCGATCTGGATCCCGGACAGCTTCGGATCCGCAAACAGGGAAGCGCCGGCGGTCATAACGGCATGAAGGACCTGATCCGTCAGCTGGGAACCCAGAAATTCCTGCGTGTAAAGGTGGGAGTAGGGGCCAAGCCGAATGGCTGGGATCTGGCAGATTATGTGCTGGGGCGTTTCTCCGCCAGTGAGAGGAAGCTTGTGGATGAAGCCATTGGACGTGCGGCAGATGCGGTGGAAATGATCCTTTCCCAGGGAGCAGATGCGGCAATGAATGAATATAACAGAAAGAGGGAAGTATGAAAGCATTTTTGAATCCTCTGCACAAGCTTGCGGAGATGGAGGAAATCGAAAAATGCGTGGAACAGAATCATGGCGTCCTGGAAATCACAGGATGTATGGAGTCCCAGAAAGCACATCTTATGTATGGGCTTTCCGGGCTCTTTCCATACAGGCTGATTCTGGCCGGTGACGAGCGCAGAGCAAAGGAAATCTATGAGGATTACCGTTTTTATGATAAAAATGTATATTACTATCCGGCAAAGGATCTTCTGTTTTTCCAGGCGGACATCCATGGAAACCTTCTGATCCGCCAGCGGATGCAGGTGATCCGTGCTCTTCTGGAACAGGATGAGATCACGGTGGTAACCAGCGTGGATGGCTGTATGGATTATCTTCGCCCATTGGAGGAAATCCGGAAAAATCTGCTTCATTACAGAAACGACAGTGAAGTGGATCTGGATCAGCTGAAAATGGCGCTGGTAAAGCTTGGCTATGAGCGGACCGGCCAGGTGGAAATGCCCGGGCAGTTTTCCGTGCGGGGCGGTATCATTGACATTTATCCTCTGACGGAGGAAAATCCTGTGCGCATGGAGCTTTGGGGGGATGAAGTGGACTCCATCCGAAGCTTTGATGTACAGAGCCAGCGTTCTCTGGAAAACCTGGAGGAGCTGACGATCTACCCGGCGGCAGAGATTCCGGGTGAAAAAAATCAGGTGACGTTTCTGGAATATTTTCCGGAAAAAGAACGTCTCATATTTCTGGATGAACCCAACCGTCTCGGGGAAAGTGCCGAAATCGTGGAAGAGGAATTTCGGCAGAGCCGGGAAAACAGAGCAGAAAAAGGGGAGAAAAATCTCCCGGATCATTGGCTGTGCGGATGGGCAGAGCTTCAGAAAAAGCTGAATACCGATAACTGCGTATCGGTGAGTGTCCTTTCTCCAAAAAGAGAAAGCTGGAAGGTAAACCGGACCTTCAGCCTTACAGTGAAATCCATCAGTTCCTATAACAGCAGCTTTGAATTGCTTGTGAAGGATCTGTTTCAGTATAAAAAACAGGGATATTCCATTGTGCTCCTTTCCGGTTCCAGAACAAGAGCAGAGCGTCTGGCAAGGGATCTTCAGGAAGAGGGGCTGAACGCGTTTTACGGCAAGGATCCGGAGCGGGTCGTTTCACCGGGAGAGATCATGGTGGCCTATGGTCATGCCAGAAAAGGGTTTGAATATCCCCTCGTAAAATTTGCGGTGATTACGGAGACTGACATTTTCGGGCAGGAACAGAAGCCCAGAAAAAAGAAAAAGAATTACAGCGGCCAGCGCATCCAGGACTTTTCCGAGCTCTCTGTGGGTGATTTTGTGGTTCATGAAAAGCACGGCCTGGGTATTTACCGCGGTATTGAAAAGGTGGAGGTTGACCGGATCGTCAAGGATTATATTAAAATCGAGTATCGTGACGGGAGCAATCTCTATATTATGGCTACACAGCTTGATTCACTGCAGAAGTATTCCGGCCAGGATACGGCAAAGCCTCCGAAGCTGAATAAGCTGGGCGGACAGGAGTGGAACAAAACAAAAAGCAGGGTAAAGGGTGCTGTCCGGAATATTGCAAAGGAACTTGTGGAGCTCTATGCGGTGCGCCAGGAAAAAGAAGGCTATGTGTGCGGACCGGATACGGTGTGGCAGCGGGAATTTGAGGAAATGTTCCCCTATGAGGAAACGGAGGATCAGATTGCTGCCATTGAGGATACCAAACGGGATATGGAAAGTACGAAGATCATGGACCGTCTGGTCTGCGGCGACGTGGGTTACGGGAAAACCGAGATTGCCCTTCGTGCGGCGTTTAAAGCCGTCCAGGAGAGCCGCCAGGTCGTGTATCTGGTACCGACTACCATTCTTGCCCAGCAGCATTACAATACCTTTGTGCAGAGGATGAAGGAATTCCCTGTACGGGTGGATCTTCTCTGCCGTTTCCGTACACCTGCCCAGCAGAAAAAGACCATTGCCGATCTGAAAAAGGGAATGGTGGATATTGTGATCGGAACACACAGGGTTCTTTCCAAAGATGTGGAATTTAAGAATCTGGGACTTCTGATCATTGATGAGGAACAGCGCTTCGGCGTGGCTCATAAAGAAAAGATCAAGCAGTTAAAAAAGGATGTGGATGTTCTGACGCTGACGGCAACGCCTATTCCGCGAACCCTTCATATGAGTATGATCGGCATTCGCGATATGAGTGTTCTGGAGGAGCCGCCCATGGATCGTGTCCCCATTCAGACGTATGTGATGGAATACGATGAGGAAACCGTCCGGGAGGCTATCAGCCGGGAGCTTCGACGGGGCGGTCAGGTTTATTACGTGTACAATCGTGTGACGGACATTGCCGATGTGGCGCTTCGGATCGGGAAGCTGGTTCCGGATGCCAGGGTGGATTTTGCCCATGGACAGATGAGTGAGCGTGAGCTGGAAAACGTGATGTACGGGTTTATCAACGGTGATATTGATATTCTGGTTTCCACGACCATCATAGAAACGGGACTGGATATTTCCAATGTCAATACCATGATTATTCATGATTCGGACAGGTACGGGCTTTCTCAGCTTTATCAGCTCCGGGGAAGAATCGGGCGTTCCAACAGGACGGCTTATGCCTTTCTGATGTACCGGAAAAACAAAATGCTGAAGGAAACGGCAGAAAAGAGACTGGCGGCGATACGGGAGTTTACGGATCTGGGCAGCGGCTTTAAAATTGCCATGCGGGATCTGGAGCTTCGCGGTGCAGGAAATCTTCTGGGAGCAGAACAGCACGGACATATGAATGCCGTTGGGTATGATCTGTACTGCAAGATGCTGAATGAGGCAGTCAAAGAGGCAAAGGGAATCCGTACCATGGAGGATTTCGAGACCACCATCGATCTGAATATGGATGCCTTTATTCCGGAACGCTATATCAGCAATGAATATCAGAAGCTGGATATTTACAAGCGGATCGCTGCCATAGAGACACAGCAGGATTATGATGATATGCTGGAGGAGCTTCTGGACCGTTTTGGGGAACTTCCAAAGGCGGTGCTGAATCTGCTCGCTATCGCAAAGCTGAAGGCAAATGCACATCAGGCTTATATTACGGAGATCAAACAGCTTGGCAGGGATCTTCGGATTACATTGTATGAAAAGGCAGGGCTGAATCCCGCAGGATTTCCGGAGCTGCTGGCGAAGCACAGGCGGGGCCTTCAGTTCCGGGCAGAGCAGGAACCGAAATTTATTCTGACTCCCGAAGGCAGCATAATGGATGCACTGGAAAAATTTACAGATGAGCTTCTGGAACTTGTGGAGCCCTCCTGAAAATCAATTGGTGAAGATAGGCAAGATGGTGAAAGTTATGTGAAAAACCGCTGTTTTTTGCAAATATTCTTGCCCTGAAGAGGAAAAAAGCGTATACTGTAACTATTCGGCGGATGAACGTTGAGGACGTTCACCAGTGCAGCGGATATTATGAAAGGTCCGTATGATTTGAAATATCTGGCAACATGGAGGAAAAAATGAAAAAGTTAGTGAAAAAAACAGCCGTAACAGCCCTTGCAGGTGTTATGGCAGCAGGAATGCTTTCCGGCTGCGGCGAACAGAAAATGGACGGAGCCAAAACAGTGGCAACCGTAGATGGTACAGAGATTCCGTTGGGAGTGGTCAGTCTGCTGGCGCGTCAGGAGCAGGCATACATGGAAGCAATGTATGCAAGCTATATGGGTGGTTACAGCTTTGAGATCTGGGATAAGGAGGCAGATACAGAGTCCGGACAGACCTATGGCGAGCAGACAGTGGAGGAATGTCTGAATCAGATTGAATTGATGTATATCCTGAAAGCGAAAGCTGCGGATTATGGCGTGGAGATTACAGAAGAAGATAAGACCGCCATTGCAGAGGCAGCAGCGTCGTTCATGGCAGCCAACAGTGAGGAGACGATCGAGACTCTTGGCGTTACAGAAGAGCAGGTAAAAACACTTCTGGAGCTTCAGACTTATCAGGAAAGAATGTATGATCCTGTTGTTGCTGATGTTGACAGAGAAGTTTCCGATGAAGAGGCACAGCAGTCTGCTTTTACATATGTCAGTGTGCTGATCGATGACGGAAGCGATGAAGAAGTGACAGAAGAAGTTACAGAAGAAGTCATCGAAGAGACAGAGGAAACAGAAGAAGTTTCTGAAGAAACAGCAGATACAGAAGAAGACGCTGAGGAAACAGCAGATACAGAAGAAGACACTGAAGAAACAGCAGATACAGAAGAGAATGCTGAGGAAGCGGCAGAGGATGAAGAGGAAAACGCAGATGAGCAGAAAGAGAAGCTGCAGAAGGTTCTGGATGCCATGAAGGATGATCCTGAAGCAGATATGGATGAGGCAGCCAAGGATGTGGATGAAACCATGTCCGCATTGTCAGGAACCTTTACCACACATGAGAACGAAGATGATACATCCGCATATCCGGATGAAGTTCTGGAAGTTCTCCGTGGTCTGAAGGAAGGGGAAGTCTGCGATGAGATTATCGAGACGGATACTTACTACTATATCGTAAGACTGGATGAGGAATTTGACGAGGAGGCAACTGAGACAAAGAAAGAGTCCATCATTTCCGACAGAGAATCTGATCTTTACACCGAAACCACAGAACAGTGGATGGATGATGCCGAGATCAAGGTAGAAGAAAAGGTTCTGAAAACGCTTAAGCTTACAGACAGCCATAAATTCTCCCTGATCACACCTGAGGCAGAGGAAGAAGAAATTGTGGAAGAGGATGAGACTGACGTTGACGAAGAAATCGTTGATGAAAGTGAAGATTCCCCGGAAATAAAGACCGAAGAGGAGATTGATGCGGAAGCTGAGGCCGGTGAGGCAGAAGAAGCAGAAGAGCTGACTGCGGCAGAAGAACCGGAAGAAGATGCAGAAAAATAATATGATTAAAATAAAACAGAACCATTGCGAAGGCTTTGGTTCTGTTTCTTTGTTTAGAATACAATCTGATTCCGTCCGTGATTTTTGCCGTAATAAAGCTTATCGTCTGCTTTGTGAATAAGTTCGGTGATTCCGGAACGGAAGTCATTTTCTTCCAGCCCGAAGGTCATGGTGATGTGAAATTTTTCCATGCCATCATACATATTTCTTTTGGAAACGGCAACGTTCAGGTCTGACATAAAGACGCTTGCCATATCCAGATTCATATTCGGCAGGAAGAAGAAAAATTCTTCACCGCCCCAGCGGCAGACATACCCTTTTCCCTTTGTGGATTCCCGAAAAAGTTCGCCAAGGGATTTCAGCACTTCATCACCGCAGTTGTGCCCTCTTGTATCGTTGACATTTTTGAAAAGATCGATATCTCCCAGAGCAATACAGAAATTATGGGAAGGATTGGAAGCAATGTGCTTTTCCATAAGATCCAGCATGTACCGACGATTGGGAAGTCCTGTCAGAGGATCTGTGGAAGCAAGAGTCTGAAGTTTCTGGTTATACTGAAGAAGCTTGCGTTCTGATTCCTGGACTGCTGTGCTGAAGATCAGACAGACAATACCCATATGGGTAAACAGGAAAGTAGTGTTCAAAATCTGAAGGGACCTGCTTCCGTCCGGGGTAAGGGGTGTCAGAGGAGTATGTGTCTGACAAAATGTATACAGATAAAGACGGAGTACGATGAGCATGATCATGTAGGCAAACTTAGAGGGGGCAGAACCCTTTACAGAAAAAAAGCACATGATCAGAAGCGGAATCATAAAGTGCTGGGTACCGCAGTCCCATCCATAAACATATACGGAGAGGATTGCCCAGGCAAGAAGAAGCACAGTATAAATAATAAAACTATACCGGCTTCTTATGCGGTAGGTCAGGAAAAAACCCGCACACATCAGGAAAACCCAGGGAATGCTTCTCATAGCGCTGGAATGAAGCTGGTATATCATGCAGTAATTGAGATAAAAAAACAGATATAGAAGCATCATGCAGTAGGAACTGCGGAGTACGACAGTAAATGTTTTGGATTCGTTTTCCTGATTAATGTCTCTATTTATTAATTGGATAAATTTTTTTATATAGTCCATGAAAGGCTCCTGAAGCACAAAAAGGTTCGTAAGCAGGTATCAGAATTCGTCAGCGACTGTTTCGGCTCTCATGCGTACATGGATGCCATTGACTTCCACATTGTCCTCCATGGGAATGACCAGGCAGCGTCGGCCATCAATTTCTCTGGTTTCCACCAGATCTGCACGTTCCGGATTGACATGGATGACAACATCCGGAGTTTTGATTTCCATGCGCCGGGTATTGGTAAGGTTGGCTGCCATAAGAGAAGCAGATTCTCCGGCAGCGGCTTCATATTGATGGTCGAACATTTCCAGCTTCTCTTCGTTCACGCCGCAGTCCTCCAGAAGCCGTTTTACCTCGGACTGGGTAAGAACTACCGGGTCGGGAAGCTCCTTCTGCGCTTCTACCAGTTCGCCCAGCTTTTCGTGGATATTGACTACTGTTTCATATGCACAGTCATCTCCGAGAGTTTCCTCGATCAAAGCGTTGAAGGAATCACGCTGTCCGCCTGCGGAAAGCGGTGTCGTACAGCCAAGCAGTTCGTCTACAAAGGCGCTGCGGAGCTGTTCTGCGTTTTTGGTATAGTAAAGGATGCCGTGGATATCTGTGCTTCTGTCATTAAAAACGGGAAACAGAAAGCCCAGATCCGGCATTTCCACGATCCAGTCCCGGATACGGTCTTCGATGTTGTTTGTCTCTGCATTGTAGCAAAGGCCGGCTTTTGAAAGATTGACCGGACAGATACTGCACAGGATATGATCATAAATTTCATCGGAGGCATCAAACATTTCGGAGCCGTCGGTAGATTTTCCAGGAATATCATAAACGGCATGGATAAGAATGATATAATAGTTTTCTACATAATCATAGTGTTCTATGATTTTATCAAAAAAAGCTTCGGCAATGTCATCGTCCTGAAGCTTGCTTTCCCGGAGCTTCATGAGAAAGTGCTGAGTGCCGCCTTCACTTTCCTGAGCCAGAGGAAACTCCATGTTGATGAGATTTTTTCCCAATGTACCGGAAAGAGTCTTGCGGAAAATATCAAAATATTTAAACATTTCTTCCTCGGACAAGGATAGGAATGCTTCTTTTATTTCTGTCTTTTTATTTTTTTCCCCATCCACATAGCAGCCGCGAATGCGGGTAATGGAACAGTTGGCAGGGGTAAATTGTTTTTTTATCTCGGCAATTTCTTTTTTGTTCATAAATTCTGTTTCCTCAAAAGTATAGTTTCCTACTTATTATAGCTTTTTTTGGGATACCGGGCAAGTGCGGATAAGGCAAAGTTTACTATTTTTTGACGATAATTTACTTAAATTTTCGAAAAGTCAGAAAGAAGATTTTATATTCGCCTGATAAAGTAATCCCTGTCAGGAAGGAACTGACATGCACCACGTCAAGGTGCAGGACAAAATCGGACTTAAGAAGATAAGGAGATTACAGTTATGAAAGCGAAAAAAATCAGTGCATGGTTACTGACAGCCGCAATTCTGGGATCTATGGCAGGTTCTCAGACCATCCTTGCAGCAGACACTACAGAAGAGACAGCAGTAGAGGCAACCACTGAGGATTCTGCCGTAAAAACACCAAAATACATCTTCCTGTTTATCGGAGATGGAATGAGCTATCCGCAGATTCAGACAACGAACTATTATCTCAGCGCACTTGCAGATGATGGAGATGAGATTCTGACAAGCCAGAGTAATCTGAATATGATGAATTTCCCGGTAGCAGGCTCTGCACAGACTTATGACAGCACTTCCTTCTGCCCGGATTCCGCATCCACAGCAACTTCTATTGCTACAGGACATAAAACCTACAGTGGAACCATCAACATGGATGAAAAGATGGAAACACCGTATGAGACCATCGCGGAAAAACTGAAAAAACAGCTTGGCTACAAGGTGGGAATTCTTTCCTCCGTAAACCTGAACCATGCTACACCGGCTGCTTTCTATGCACATCAGGCTTCCAGAAACAGCTACTATGAAATTGGTGAAGAACTGATTGCCAGCGAGTTTGATTATTTTGCAGGCGGCGGACTCAAGCAGACCACGGGCGCTGAAGGCGATCAGACAGATCTGTATGAACTTGCAAAAGAAGCAGGCTATACTGTAGCAATGACAAAGGCAGATGCGGAAGCTGTTACACCGGAAACAGGAAAAACCATCATCATCGATGAGACACTGGCAGACAGCGATTCCATGAGCTATGCAATGGACCTAGAAGAAGGAGAATGGGGCCTTGCAGATTATGTGGAAAAAGGGATTGAGGTTCTGAATAACGATACCGGATTCTTCATGATGGTAGAAGGCGGAAAGATTGACTGGGCATGTCATGCAAACGATGCAGCAGCAACAATTACCGATACCCTCGCTATGGATGATGCAGTTGGAAAGGCAGTGGAGTTCTATAATGAACATCCGGACGACACTCTGATTCTTGTAACAGGAGACCACGAGACCGGCGGTCTGACCATTGGATTTGCAGGAACAGATTATGACACTTTCCTGACCAACTTAAGCAATCAGAAGATTTCCTATGCAAAATTTGATTCTGACTATGTAACCGGGTACAAAGAAAACAAGACCGACTTTGATACGGTTATGGCAGATGTGACAGAACTGTTTGGCCTTCAGGCACCGGAGGGAGAAGCAGAGACCACAGAGCAGAAGGACAATGCAGATTCACATCCGGAATCAGAAGATACAGGTTCTCTGGTAATGACACAGTATGAATATGACAAATTAAAAGCAGCTTATGAAGAAACCATGTCCCGTACCGGTGAGGAAGAGGAATTTGGCCAGGAAGAGTACCTTCTCTATGGAAGCTATGAACCTCTGACAGTTACCATTTCCCATATCCTGAACAACAAATCCGGTATCGACTTCTCCTCCTATGCACATACAGGACTTCCGGTAGAAGTATTTGCAATGGGTGCAGGACAGGAACAGTTTGAAGGCTACTATGACAACACCGACATTTACAATAAGATGGCAGCCCTGACTGGAGTAAACTGATATGCGGAACATGCTGAAAAAGAACTCGGTTTCCTTGACGGCAATTCTCTTGATTCTCATCCTCATGGCCCTTCCAACGGGCTATGAGGATGCTGCTATTTACAAAGGAACCGACAGGGTCCGCGCAGAGGTTCTTTCCACAGATGAAAGTACAGTGAAAAGCTCCGGTCTGATTCGTTCCGGGGAACAGTACTGTCAGATAAAGATTCTGGGAGGAAAGTTTAAGGGGCAGGAAACAAAGGCTGTAAATATGCTCAGCGGTTCTCTGGAATCCGATAAAATCTTTCAGGAGGGCGATGTGGCACTGGTGGTGATCAGTTATCGGGATGATGAGATCCTCAGAGTGACCATGAGTGATCACTTCCGGATCGATAAGGAACTGATCCTTGCAGGAATGTTTGTGGCGCTTCTTGTTCTGTTTGCCGGAAAAACAGGATTGAGGGCTGTGTATTCTTTTTTAATTACTGTGCTGACTATATGGAAAATTCTGATACCTGCCTGCCTGAAGGGGATCAATCCTATCTGGTGCGGAATTTTTATCACGGCTTTTCTTACGGTTATGATTATTTTTCTGGTTTACGGATGGGACAGAAAAACACTGGCAGCCAGCAGCGGTGCTCTGCTGGGTGTGCTGGTGACCTGCATTATCGGATGTATTTTTACAGATGCCTTCAAAATTCACGGAGCGGTCATGTCTTATTCGGAAAGCCTTCTGTATGCGGGATTTCAGGATCTGAATCTCACAAGGATTTTTATGAGCGGTATTTTTATCGGTGCTTCCGGGGCGATGATGGATCTTTC
>CAMBYR010000036.1 GCA_945872375.1 uncultured Blautia sp.
TAGTTGCCTACAACAGATTTTGAGTCTGCCTCGTCTGCCATTCCGACATGCCGGCTTCTGACCGAAGATTATTCTATCATAAATAGTATTCAGAAGCAAGGGCTTTTTTCTATTTTTATCCATTCCCGCCGCTGCACAGCAGCGGCAGGAAATATGAATCATCCGTTTTTATTTTTCATCCTCAAGAAGTTTCTCATAAATGGGGAAGCAGTCAAAGGTAGAAAAATAATCTCTTGCCGTTTCCGCACGGCGGATCAGTTCAAAGCTGCCATCCTCATGAAGAAGGATCTCGGCAGATTTCAATTTTCCGTTATAGTTATATCCCATGGCAAATCCATGAGCGCCTGTGTCGTGAATTACCAGAAGATCACCCTTATCGATCTTCGGAAGTTCCCGGTCAATGGCAAATTTATCGTTGTTTTCACAAAGAGATCCTGTGACATCATAAACATGATCGCAGGGTGCATCCTCCTTGCCCATAACGGTAATATGATGATATGCGCCATACATGGCAGGACGCATAAGGTTTACCGCGCAGGCATCCACACCGATATATTCTTTATGTGTATGTTTCTCGTGAATCGCCTTTGTTACCAGGCATCCGTAAGGTCCCATCATAAAGCGGCCAAGTTCTGTATAGATTGCCACATCTCCCATTCCCTCCGGAACCAGGATTTCCTCATACACTTTGCGGACTCCCTCTCCGATCACACGGATGTCATTGGGAGTCTGATCCGGTTTGTAGGCAATGCCGATACCGCCGGAAAGATTGATAAAGTCAATATGTGCGCCTGTTTCCTTCTGAAGCTTCACTGCCAGTTCAAACATAATTTTCGCAAGAAGCGGATAATACTCATTCGTGACCGTATTGCTTGCAAGGAAGGCATGGATTCCGAAGTGCTCTGCTCCCTTTGTCTTCAGAATGCGGAATGCTTCAAAAATCTGTTCCGTGGTCATGCCGTATTTTGCATCCCCGGGATTGTCCATAATTCCATTGCTGATCTTGAATACACCGCCCGGGTTGAAACGGCAGCTGATGGTTTTCGGAATATATCCGACTGCTCTTTCCACTGCTTCAATATGGGTAATGTCATCCAGATTGATAATTCCGCCGATTTCATTTGCATAACGGAATTCCTCCTCCGGCGTATCATTGGAAGAGAACATAATATCTCCGTCTTCACAGCCAATGGCTTTGGACAGCATCAGCTCCGTCATGGAGGAACAGTCACAGCCGCATCCGTATTCTCTGAGAATCTGGATCAGATACGGATTGGGGGTGGCCTTTACGGCAAAAAATTCCTTGAATCCCTTATTCCATGCAAATGCATCTTTTAATGCCTGTGCGTTTTCCCGGATCCCTTTCTCATCATAAAGATGAAATGGTGTAGGATACTGCGCACAGATTTCATTGAGATTTTCCAGTGTTATAAATGGTCTTTTTTTCATGCTCTTTTCTCCTCGGTTTCTTTACCTATTTCACATGCTCATGGGTGAACAGGTGATCCTGGCAATATTCATAATTTCCATTACATCTGGAGCAGAAACGGAACTCCAGATTGGGATCGTCCAGCTCTGTGCGGCCACAAATCGCACATTTATGCTTGCTGATCCCGCCGGTGCGCGGATCCACGCGGCTTCCTGCCACAGCTTTTTTAAACTGCTGTTTTCTGCGGATTTCTCTTGGATCATAACGCTGGAGATTTCTCATACTCAGGAAATAGATCAGGAAGTTCAGGAGAGAGGCTATAATAGGAACCGCCATGAACCACTGTCCGTTTCCGATGTATTTGAAAATATCATAGACGATCATCACCGCATAAAGGATCGCCATCCAGCTCATTTTAACAGGAATCACAAACATCAGCATAACCTGGAGATTGGGGTATGTCGCCGCAAGCGCCAGGAAAATAGACATGCTGATATAATATGTGGAATAAATGCTTCCGCCCAGTGCAAAGGTCATTCCTCCAAGAACCACATAACCGCCTGTGATAAAATGAAGAAGGAACGCTGCAATCACTGTGAACAAAAGCCCTGAAAAAATATACAAGGTATATCGGAAAGCTCCCCAGGTACGCTCCAGCATGGTACCGATGGGATAATAAAAGAACATAATCGCAACTACAAACCAGAGAAGGCTGCTTGAGGTAGGCGGATAGATCACCCATGTCACCAGTCTCCAGATCTGTCCCCGGAGGACTTTGGAAATATCCAGGCTCAGCATGCTTAATACAGCAGGGTTTACCATCATCAGAAGATATCCCACCACATAGCAGATTACGATATACATTGTCAGATTCGGAATACCGTACTTTCCATATTTTCGTTCCAGCTTGTCAATCCATTTCATACAAAACTACCTTTCATCAGAAAAAACGTTTTTTTGATAAAACAATGGCAGCAATGATACTCACTGCCACGGAAAGCAGGATCACGATCAAAAAGCCCCATGGTGTGGCGGAAAACGGCATGCCCGCCGCATTCAGGTTCATTCCGTAGGCACTGAAAACAATGGTTGGAATGCTCATAACGATCGTGATAACGGAAAGTACCTTCATAACGTCATTCAGATTATTGGAAATGACTGATGCAAAGGCATCCATCATACTTTTTAAAATTCCGCTGTAGATATTGGCCATTTCGATCGCCTGGGTATTCTCTATGATTACATCATCAAGAAGCTCCGCATCCTCCGGATATTTCTTGATACTGTCAACCTTCATCAGTTTTTCCAGCACCGCCTCGTTGGAACGCAGGGAAGTGGTAAAATATACCAGTGATTTTTCCAGTTCCAGAAGCTCGATCAGTTCCTGATTTCTCGGAGCCAGATGAAGCTTTTCCTCCACCTGCTCACTTTTTTTATCTATGATACGCAGATAACGCAGATACATACTGGCATTTCTGTAAAGAATCTGCAGAATAAACCGGGTCTTCATATAGGTATAAAAATTGCGGACACGCCCTTCCATAAAGCGGGTCAGTACCTGTGTATCTTCCAGACAGACCGTGAAAATCATCTTCTCAGTAAGAATAATGCCAAGAGGAATGGTTCCGTACCAGTCCTTGTCATTACGCTCCTCAATCATAGGAACATCCACAAGGATCAGCGTATACTCATCTTCCACTTCAATACGGGAACGCTCTTCCTCATCCAGCGGAGCCCGAAGGTCGTCGACCTCGATTCCAAAGCGTTCAGAAATCTCAAACACCTCCGTGGCCGTGGGATTGGTCAATGCAATCCAGCAGCCATCCTGTGCTTCTTTAATCTGGTGAATTGCTCCGTCTATGGATCTGAACATTCTGATCACGATTTTCACACTCCTTCCACTTCTGATTTCCCCCAGGAATTCTGTGCCGGATACAGGCAGCAGAATCTCACAAATCTTTATCCATTATAAATAGTCGGCACTTTTTTGTCAATTCTAATGGTTCTGGTTTACAAATTTTTTACACTTCGTTATAATATTTTAAGGAATAAACATGCAAAAAAACGTATTTTTTTATCATTATAATGATGGAAGAATGATTAAAATTGAAAGGACAACTTATGGGAAAATCAACATTCGGCACAAATTTTACAGTTACTACCTGGGGAGAATCCCATGGAAAAGCCCTCGGAGCAGTCATTGACGGCTGTCCTGCAGGACTCCCTCTCACAGAAGAGGATATTCAGAAATATCTTGACAGAAGAAAGCCCGGCCAGAGCCGTTACACAACTGCCAGAAAGGAAGGCGATCTTGCAGAAATCCTTTCCGGTGTTTTCGAAGGAAAAACCACCGGTACCCCCATCTCCATCATGGTGAGAAATACAGATCAGCGTTCCCGCGATTACGGGAATATCGCCGTATCCTATCGTCCGGGACACGCAGATTATACCTTTGATCAGAAATACGGCTTCCGCGATTACCGCGGAGGAGGCCGTTCCTCGGGAAGGGAAACCATCGGAAGAACTGCGGCAGGCGCCATCGCATGCAAAATACTGGAAGAACTGGGCATCCGTTTCTGCACCTATACCCGCTCCATCGGCCCCGTTTCCATTCAGGAATTTCATCCGGAGGAGATCAGCTGCAATCCCTTTTATATGCCGGATCGGGAAGCTTCGGAAAAGGCAGGTATCTATCTGGAAGAATGTATGAAACAGCAGGACAGCGCAGGCGGTGTGATCGAATGCCGGATCACCGGTGTTCCTGCAGGTCTTGGTGACCCTGTATTTGGAAAGCTGGATGCTCTTCTCGCTCAGGCTGTCATGTCTGTGGGTGCTGTTAAGGCAGTGGAAATCGGGGACGGAACTTCTGTTGCCTCCATGAAGGGTTCCACGGACAATGACGGATTTTATTCAGAAAACGGAACGATATCCAAACGTACCAATCACGCAGGCGGCATCATGGGCGGCATCAGCGACGGAAGCGAGATCATTCTCCGGGCCTATGTCAAGCCTACGCCATCCATCAGCCAGCCTCAGGATACCGTCACATCTTCCGGGGAAAACATTTCCCTGGAAATTCATGGCCGTCATGATCCGGTCATTGTTCCACGTGCCGTAGTGGTTGTGGAAGCCATGTGTGCCCTGACCATTACAGACGCCCTCTTTGCCAATATGAGCGCAAGAATGGATCTCATCCGTGAATTTTACCGCAAATAATCGTAACTGTTCAGTACCTTCACAGTTACGAGCAAAAAAAAGAGGAACGGTTCCGGTTTCCGGAACTGCTCCTCTTTTTTATTCGTTTATTTCTGATCGTTCTCCGGAATTTCCGGCACCGGCCAGATATGGATACAGTTTGGTGTCTCTACTTTCAAAGGTTTGCCATGCATCACGATAATATTTTTCTCATAATCCACACGGAAGGTGGTAATGCTGTTGCTTGCATGATTTGCTACCGCAATGTGCTGATTATCCGGGAAGATCACCAGATCCTTGGGGTAATCGCCGCTGACAGGAAGAGTAAATTTCTTTTCCAGCATACCGCTTTCTACATCGATTTCATACATGGAAACCGTATTTTCTCCTGCTGTGGTACAGAAAAGATGTTTTCCGTCCGGAGCAAGAGCCAGACCGGAGGCTGCATTGTGAATAGAATCCGGATCCTTCTTTGTAAGTGTGGAAACAGTCTGAACCAGCTCAAATTCCGGAACATTTCCGGTTCCGTCATAGCTGTAAACCTTAATTTCATTGCTCAGCTCAAAAAGGATATAGGCAAAACGTCCGTCTGCACTGAACCGGATAATACGAGGTCCGCTCTCACGGGGACATCTGAGAATATCCACCAGCTCCAGTTTATGACGTCTTTTGTTGATTCTGTAAAGTTTTACCTGATCGATCCCATTATCCACTGCACAGAGATATTTATTATCCGGTGTCGGGCGGACACAGTTTACATGAGGACGGAAATTACGTTCTGCCACACTTCCAAGGCCTGTATGATAAACACCGTCCATCAGGCTTCCAAGACTTCCGTCCTTGTGCGTATGTACAACTGTAACTTTTCCGTCGTGATAACCGGCTACATAGAGATATTTTCCATCTACATCCGTAGCAAGAAAACATCCTCTCATTCCGTCGATATTTACACTGTTGATGCGGGTAAGATCTCCGTTTGCATCCCGCTCAAAAACCGCAACACCTTCATCCTCGATAGAATAAAGGAATCTGCCGTTTTTGGAGATTGCCGTATGAGAGGCATTTCTGACCTTCACTTCTTCCCGTTCTGTTAATAAGCCATTTTCCACATCTACATCATAAACATAAATGCCCTTGCTGTTCCCATGTGTATAGGTACCTACATAGGCTACGTATTTCTTATTCTCCATAAGTCCTGCCTCCTGCTATCAATTGGTCCGATGCAGATCCTGTTTTCTGCCGGTACCCCGTCTCTTTCAGTATTATATCACACCAAATCCTGCCGGACAAGAATTCATTCTGTTTTCCGTGTATTTTCTAACAGACAAGCGTTTGTTCTGCTGCATCCAGTGTTTCCTGAATTACCTCGTCCGTGTGAGCTGCTGATAAAAACATCGCTTCAAACTGAGACGGTGCAATATGAATGCCCTTCTTCAGCATTCCTTTAAAATATGCGGCAAAGGCTGCCGTATCGGATGTTTTCGCAGAGGTATAATCTGTCACCGGGCATTTTGTAAAGAACAGGCAGCCCAGAGATTCCACATGATTCAGCTGCCAGGGGAGACCCTTTTCTTTCAGAAGGTTTTCCATTCCTCCGTAAAGGAGCTGTCCTTTTCTGCCAAGCTCCGAATAGATCTCCGGATGTTCGTAAAGGTAAGTAAGCTGTGTCAGTCCTGCAGCCATGGCAATCGGATTGCCGCTCAGTGTTCCGGCCTGATATACCCGTCCCACCGGGGAAACCATTTCCATAATTTCTTTTCTTCCTCCGTAGGCTCCTACCGGCATTCCGGCTCCGATGATTTTTCCATAGGTTACAAGATCCGGACGAATTCCAAAATACTGTGCCGCACCGCCAAATGCAAGGCGGAAACCTGTGATCACTTCGTCAAAGATCAAAAGTGCATGGAATTCATCACAAAGAGCACGAAGTCCTTCAAGGAATCCTTCTTCCGGAGGAACCACACCCATATTGGCTCCCACCGGTTCCACGATCACCGCTGCCACCTGATCCGGAGCGCTTTCCAGCAAAGTACGAACACTGTTCAGATCATTGTATACCGCTGTCATCGTATCCTCCGTACAGCCCTTTGGAACACCGGCACTGTCCGGAACACCGCTTGTCATAACGCCGGAGCCGGCACTTACCAGCATGGCATCACTGTGTCCATGGTAGCATCCGGCAAATTTGATGATCTTGTTTTTACCGGTAAAGCCTCTTGCCGCACGAACAGCGCTCATCACTGCTTCCGTGCCGGAATTGACCATACGGATCATCTCCACATGAGGAATTCTTTCGCAGATAAATTCTGCCATCTCCACCTCAATTTCCGTGGCACAGCCAAAACTCAGGCCTTTTTCACATGCCTTGATCACGCTTTCCCGGATTGCCGCAAAATTATGTCCCAGAATCATGGGGCCCCAGGAATCAATATAATCGATATAACGATTTCCATCTGCATCATAAATATAACAGCCGTCTGCACGGTCAATAAATCTCGGTGCTTCTCCTATGGCGCCATAAGCTCTCACCGGACTGTTGACACCGCCCGGAATCCGCTGTACCGCACGCTCAAATAAACGTTCTGATTTTGTCATCAGCCGATTCTCCCTTCTTCCATGAAACGGGCAATTTCCTTGGCAAAATATGTCAGATAAATCTGAGCGCCGGCCCGGTAGGTACCCACTGCCATTTCACAGATAATCTTTTCTTCATCGATCCAGCCCATTTTTGCTGCTGCCTTTACCATGGCATATTCTCCGCTGACACTGTAGGCTGCCACCGGTACATGAACGGCTTTGGATACCTCAGAAACAATGTCCAGATACGACAGTGCCGGTTTTACCATAATGATATCCGCACCCTCCTGTACATCCGTCAGCGCTTCCTTCAATCCTTCCCTGCGGTTGTGAAAATCCATCTGGTAGGATTTTCTGTCGCCAAAGGAAGGCGCCGAACCTGCTGCGTCACGGAACGGGCCATAAAATGCAGAAGCATATTTTACGGCATAGGACATGATCGGTGTATTCTGAAATCCATGGCTGTCCAGACAATCACGGATCGCCCGTACACGCCCGTCCATCATATCCGACGGAGCTACCATATCTGCCCCTGCCTGAACATGAGACAGGGCTGTCTGTGCCAGAAACGGCAATGTTTCATCATTATCCACATCATGGTCACAAAGGACTCCGCAGTGTCCATGGGAGGTATATTCACACATGCAGACATCCGTAATATAATAGAGATCCGGAAAACGTTTTTTTGCCTCTCTTAATGCTTTCTGCACAATTCCATCCTCTGCATAGGCACCGCTTCCCTTTTCATCTTTATGATCCGGAATTCCAAAAAGCATTACACTGCCTACGCCGGCTTCACTAAGGCGTTCCAGCTCATAAGGAAGACGATCCACACTGTAGCGGTACTGTCCTTCCATGGACGGAATCTCCTCTTCAATTCCGGTTCCTTCTTTTACAAACAGCGGATAAATCAGGGAAGCCTTATCTATTCTCGTTTCTCTTACCATTTTGCGGAGAACTTCGCTTCCCCGAAGTCTCCTTGGTCTCTGAATCAATTCCATTTCCTGCACTCTCCTTCTATCATCAACAGCTCTTCACGTTCTGTCTGTTCTCTCATTTTCCGCAATCTTCTTCCTTCATACGGATGACCAGCTCGATCAGACTTTCGATGGTGGCTTTTTCCGCCGTATATGTCTGCATCCCGTAAGACGCTGCCGCCTGGCAGGTCTGCCGTCCGATACAGGCAGCCCGTACACCGGAATAATCCCCGCATCCGGTTCCTTCCACGAAGCCTTTTACGGTAGAAGCACTGGTAAATACCACACAGTCAATATTTCCCTCTTCCAGTTCCTTCTTTTCATCCACAAGAATACTTTTTTCGTAAACGGTATGATAGGTCGCAATATCATCTACCTGTGCTCCTGTTTTTCTCAGAAGTTCTGTCAGATGTTCATTGCCCTTTTCCGCTCTGGGAATCAGGATCCTTTCGGTTCCGTCAAGCACCTTTGCCAGTGCTTCTCCAAGAGAATCCCCGTCATAAATCTCCGGCATCAGATCTGCAAAAAGGCCGTATTCCTTAAGCTTTCGCGAGGTTCCTTCGCCGATCACCGCAATTTTGCATGCTCCAAGGGCACGAATGTCTCTGCCCTCCTCCTGCATTCTCCGGAAAAAGATTTCTGCGCCTGTGGGACTGGTAAACACCAGCCACTGGTACTTATCAAGCTTTGCAATGGCTTCCCGGAGTCTGTCTGATTCCCTGATTTCCTCTGTGCGGATCGCCGGAAGCTCCAGCACCTCCGCTCCCTTCTCCCGAAGAAGGGCCGCCGTCCTGGACACCAGGTTTTTCGGTCTTGTCACAAGAACCTTCCATCCCGCAAGAGGCAGACGCTCTCTCCATGCAAATTTCTCTGAAAGGCTGCAGACCTTTCCCACCACAATGATGGCAGGGGTTCCGATCTTCTGTCTGTCTGCTTCCGCTTTCAGCGTGGAAATAGTTGCTACGATCCTTCTCTGACCGGCCGTGGTACCCTTTTCCAGAATTGCCGCCGGCATATCCGGATCCATGCCGCCCTCCAGAAGTCCCTTCATAATATCCTCCAGAGCACCTGCCCCCATCAGGAACACAAGCGTTCCGCCTGTTTTTACAAGCGTTTCAAAATCAATATCCAGCTTTTGTCCCGCTCTTTTATGGCCTGTAATAATATGAAGGGAGGAACAGAAATCTCTGTGCGTCACCGGAATTCCATTGTAGGCCGGAACTGCCAGAGAAGACGTTACTCCGGGAACCACCTCATAGGGAATCCCCTTTTCTGTCAGAAGCTCCAGCTCCTCTCCGCCTCGTCCGAACAGGAAGGGATCTCCTCCCTTCAGTCTTACCACACGATTCCCTTTTAATGCTTCCTCTGCCAGGACTTCATTGATCTTCTCCTGACGCATGGTGTGGCATCCGGCACGTTTTCCCACATAGATCAGCTTTGCAGAATCCGGTATCTGAAGCAGTACCTCCTGTCCCACCAGACTGTCGTATACCACCACTTCTGCCTTTTTCAGCACTTCCATTCCCTTCAGTGTAAACAGACCCAGATCTCCCGGGCCGGCTCCCACCAGCCACACCTTTCCTGTCTTTTTTCCGCAGCGGCTTCGAAGTGTTTCTGCAAGGGATTCTCCCAGCCGCACCGCGTCCTCTGCTTTTCCGCGGACACTGCCTTTTTCCCAGTTTCCGCTTTTCTCATCATAATATAATCCACGCACCAGAAGTTCCTCTCCTTCAAGCTCTGAAAATGCTGCGATCGGTGACGAGCAGCCTCCATTCAGATAACGGACAAACGCCCGTTCCGCCATGGCTTCCAGCTCTGCCTTCCTGTCATTGAAGCCCTCCAGAAACGAGTAGTCCTCTCCCCGGATTCCCTGAACAGCGAGGATTCCCTGACCTGCTGCCGGAATCATTTCCTCCGGTGAAAAATAACGGCTGATCCTGTGTTCCAGCCCCAGACGCTTCAGGCCTGCTGCCGCCAGGATCAATCCCGAATACTGTCCCTCTTCCAGCTTACGAAGTCTGGTCTGAAGATTTCCACGGATACTTTTTACTTCCATTTCCGGGTACAGTTCCTTCAGCTGAAGCTGTCTCCGAAAGCTGGAACAGCCCAATGGCAGTGAAGGATCCAGTTCTGTTTTTCCCTCCGGCAGGACCAGCACATCTCTCGGATCCTCTCTTTTGGAAAACGCCAGAAGAGGCAGTTCCTCCGAAACTTCCATGGGCATATCCTTGAGGCTATGTACGGAAAGCTGGCTTCTTCCTTCCATCAGTGCCATATCCAGTTCTTTCACGAAAAGGCCCTTGCCGCCTGCCTGATCCAGAGTTCTGTCCAGAATTCTGTCCCCCGTTGTTTTCATGGTAAGAAGCGATACGGTAAGCTCCGGATGCTTCTGTCGGATATAATCACATACCATTTCACTTTGAATCACAGCCAGTGCGCTTTCCCGGCTTCCAACTACAATATGATCTCTCATTTTCCTCTCCATCCTATCAGTCTTCGTCCTGTGATTCGGTCATTGCCTGTTCAATGGCAATGCGAACCTTTCTGGCTTTTTTGTGGTCCAGTCCGCTGGCAGTAATGCCCACCACCAGCTCATCCTGCATAAATATGCCCGGAAAATAAAAATCACACTTTTCTTTATCGTCTGCTATATTGACATAAATCCCCTCTTCTTTGCAGATCCGATAAATCTCGTCATTCAGTTTATGGTCATTGGTTGCCGCGATCACCATATAGGCCAGTGAAAGATCAGAACGCTTCACATTACGGTATTTGATCATCACCAGTCCTGCTTTTCCAAGCTCCATAAGCTCCGGAGTCATGGCCGGTGCAATGGCAGTCACATTCCTGGTAAACTGCAGAAGTGTCTTTACTCTTCGTGTTGCAATATTACCGCCGCCGATCACCACAATATTTTTATCTGAAAGATCCACAAACATGGGGAAATAACGTTTATTCTTCATAAATTCTCTCCAGTCCTGCCACACAGTCCAGAAAGGCTTCTTCGTCAAGGTTCTGGCGAAGGCCGAATATCAGCTTGTTCACCACCTTGCCGGCAGCGGTCTCTACAGCCTGCTCCAGTCTCTGCCGGTCTGCCCCTTCCATCGGTGTTTTTTTCAGTATCTTGGCTATTCTCAGATTCAGATCATGAACAGCTTCTTCTTTGATCTCCTGGATCCTGGGAATCACATCTCTTCCGTCCAGCCACAGATAAAACTCGTCCATCTGTGCCCTGACAATGGCCCCCGCCGCCTCCAGGTGCTCTTCCAGTTCTTTCGGTGTCTCTTCCATTCGGAATGTATCCATATCATAAAGGGTAATTCCCGGATGCTCACCAAGTGATGGCTCTATATCCCGGGGAACCGCCAGATCGATCAGGATCAGAGGATCCTTCACAGAAACACCCTCAAACAATTCTTCTCTGAGTGTAAAATTGGGACTCGCCGTGGCACTGACCACCAGATCGCAATGGGGGATCTGCTGCATCCTGTCCCCGTAATTCATTCGTTTACATCCTACCGGAATATTGACCATCCCGCTTCTGTACTGACGAACGGTCACTGTTACATCCGCACCGCACTCCTTTAACGTCTGCGCCGCCACTTTTCCCATTTCTCCATTTCCGATCACAAGACAGACTTTATCCCGGACAGATACATTTCTTTCTTCCAGAAATTCGATGGCCTGATGAATCACGGAAGGATTTCCATGAGCAAAGGGCACCTCTGTTTTGATCTTCTTTCCTGCCGTCACGGCCATCCGAAACAGCACTTCCAGAACACTGTCCGTGGTAAAATGCTCTCTTGCCAGATTCAGGGCATCCTTGATCTGGGTAAGGATCTGGTCCTCCCCGAGGATCTGGGATTTCAGCCCTCCTGCCAGATAAAACAGGTGCTCAGCCGCTTCTTTGTCTGTGCGTTTTACAAAATATTTCTCATAACTTTTATCCTGAATTCCTTTTAATTCACATAGACAATCATACAGGGAAATCTCTGTCTGATCCCTCAGACTTACCCAGACCTCCAGCCGATTGCAGGTAGACAGCAGAATACATCCCTGTATTTCCGGGCGCTCCTTCAGTTTTTCCATGGCATCTCCTGCATTTTTTCTGGAAAATGCAAAAAGTGCACGAATATCCAGCGGTGCTTTGCTGTGATCTACTCCAATCATGGATATGCTCATAATCTTTTCTCCTTTGCGGTGCTCATAATTTACATCATAAACATTCTGAACAACAATGTCAATTCCGGCAAAGAGATTTTCCCGAATTGACTTTTTTCTCCTGACCGATATAATAAAATTCAGGAATTGCTCTGAAATAAGACAGACAGAGCAGAATCACTGACAGGAGGTTGTTCATGCAGTTTTCATTTAACCAGACCGGTGAAAACCGTTTTTTATACATGGAAGTCTATGATTATTTTCGTTCTCTGATACAGGAACAAAAGCTTCCTGCCGGAAGCAAAATGCCTTCCATACGAACGTGTGCCCAACAGCTGAAGCTCAGCCGCACAACGATTGAAAATGCCTATCTGCAATTGGCCGCAGACGGCTACATTGTTGCCCGTGCA
>CAMBYR010000037.1 GCA_945872375.1 uncultured Blautia sp.
GATTCCTGCAAATGGATTCCAGGTGATACGATCAGAATACTTTTTTTCCTTCTTTTTCTACGATCTGATGTATGGTCGTGGCAAACTGTTCAAATCCCTGGCCTGCATCCACATGATATACCTGAATGTCATCGGCTTCCTCCACCACCGGCGGATGACTTCCAAAACGGAAGTACACGATTCTCCTGCCGTCCTTCCGTGACTGGCGGATATAGGGGCCAAGCACCTCCAGATAATCCTCAATTTTGTCGATCTGCCATACCACATTATCCCCCATACGAAGCATATCGATTGTTTTGTCAAACCCGGCCATACCGGTACTTACCTTTTCATGAAACTTCATATCCATTCCTCCTCCATGTTTGTCCCTGATACATCGTTTGAAAATAAAAAGGACGCTCTGCCACACGGCAAAAACGTCCTTGTTCTCTATATAAAATCATATTTCCGGGAAGGAAAAATGTCAAGTGATTTTTCATTTTCATCCGGTTAAAAATCAGGTTCAGAATTCCTTCCGGTACTGGGATGGTGTCACTTTTTCTACTTTCTTGAAAGCTTTATTAAAGGCTCTGTAATCGTGAAACCCCACCTCTTCCGCAATTTCTGAAATCGATTTTCCTGTTCCCACAAGCAGAGACTTTGCCTTTTCGATCCGAAGATGAGTAAGGTAGGTCAGATAATTCACTCCTATTTCATTCCGGAAAAGATGGCTGACATAATTATTGCTCAGATAGAATTCCCCGGCAATGATCTTCAGGCTGATTTCCTCCTTCAGATGTTCCTGGATATATTTTGTGATCAAGTAGATCTGCCTTCTTGCCTCCTCTTTGTTTTCATCCGTCTTTTCCGGATCCTGCTTCCGGGCATTTCCGCCTTTTTCCGTCTCTTCCATCTTCCGATTCATGGAATTCTGGAAAATGGTGATTTTCAGGTTATCCAGAACCTCCCCGAATTCGCGGAAATTCACCGGCTTCAGGAGATATTCCTCCACCTTCAGGTGTAAAGCCTCCCGGCAATAGGAAAAATCATCGTATCCGCTGACAATGATAAATGCCGTATGAGGACTGATTTTCTTGACTCTGCGGATGACATCAAGACCGCTGAGTATCGGAATATTGATATCCATGATCACAATATCTGGCTTCAGTTCACTGATGGCATTGACCGCATGGATTCCATCTCCCGCTTCTCCGATGATCTCACATCCGTGCTCCTTCCAGTTGAACAGCTTTTTAAAGCCTTCCCGTATTTTTATCTCATCATCAACCAGAAATACCCGATACTCTCTCATGTTTCTCGTGCCTCCTCCACTTTTTTCAAAAAAAGGACGACATTCCTTTTACATCCGTTTTAAAACCACCGGTACAATTCCCTGAGAATGTCTTCCGGAAAGACTGCACTGAATCAGCAGCTCCAGCCTGGCCCCCTGATACATATCTGCGTTAAATTCTATCATCGTCTCCGCACAGGAACCGCTCAGATTGTTCAGCGGCAGTTCTACACAGGAGGGACTGATCATCTCCACGCCCTCCGGTACATGAACCTTTATGGATACCCACTGCTGTTCATTCAGGTAAAACGCATTGGTCACCGAGACCTTCAGGCAGCGGTTCTCTCCCTTTTTAAAGAATACACTGTCCTGATAATCCACATAGACATGCATGGCCGGGAAATCATTCCGTACCACATACGATCCCTGCCCGATCAGCTTATCCAGCGGAATTTCTTCGTCGATACAGTGAGAATTCAGCTGATACAGAAAACCGGTTCCCTTCTGGCAGAAAAGTTCCTCTCCCTCCAGACATGTAATTTCCATTCCCTGAGGTGCCAGGATATCGCAGTATTCCACACCAAGAAAGCCCGGCATGATCCGAATCACCCTGTCTGTAAGCTCTGTGGCTGTTTTCGGTGTCCAGACGCCCTTACTGGTAAGGTCAATACACATGGTGACGATCCGGTCATCCAGCGGAGCGGTCCATTTTTCCGGAAGAGCTTCTGCTCCCAGAAGGATTCCCAGGGTGGCTCCCAGAGTTGCTGCGGTACAATCTGTATCTTCCCCAAGAGAATTGGCAAATACAATACTCTTTTCAAAATCTCCCTCTCCGTACAGCCATCCGGCAACCGTAAATGCCACATTTTCCGGCGCATCGAATCCCGGCATACCAAGCTCCATGCCTTCATTGTCGCCGCCTGTCTGAATGTCTTTTAAGCGCTGCCCCTGGATCCCGAAGGTACCGGGCGCCGTATTGTGGATGATTTTTCTTGCCTCATACAGATCTGTCCCTTGTTCATAACAGGAAATCGCTGCCTCAATGGCTTTTCTCATCATGCATTCTTCCGGAATATAGGACAGTCCTATGGAAATCAGCTTCCTGTGATCACTTTCCACAAATGCGGCGCTCTGAACAGCCGCAAAAAAGATTTCCCCGTACAGGCCTTCTCCGGCATGATCCACACAGGCATCCTCATAGGCATACCGGACAGCGATCTCCGGATGTCCCGGCGCCAGGCAGGCCCAGATTTCCGACCGGATAAAGCAGCCATTGCTGTTTTTATAGACATTCGCCACTTCTCCGGAAAGCGGCGGCACCAGCCCCGCCCTTAAGTTCGCTTTTGCAGTGCCGTATTCCACCCAGTTGGGAATAATGTAGGAAAGCCAGTACTCTCCCAGAATGGATGCATTCACTCTCCGCCCGTATTTTTCCACTGCAGCAAGCCACACGATCTGCAGATCCAGATCATCATTGGCCGGCGGTCCCATGGAGAGATCCTGAGAATAGAAATCCACCCTGTTTATCTGCCTTAAGCATTCATAGGGAGCTCCCAGGACACCGCCTGCATTTTTGCCGATCCAGCAGCCCCGGACCTTATCCTGATATTGCTTTCTATTTAATTTCATAACAGATCCTTCTCTCTTTAATATTATTCTCTTCCGTTTTTTTCTCTTCCGTTTTTTTCTCTTCCGTTTTTATTTTCTTCCGTTTTTATTTTCTTCTTTTTTATGTTCTTCCGTTTTTCAGTTCCTGATCCAGAAAATCTTTTACTTCCGACAGATGTTCCTCACTGTAAAACAAATCTGACGCATGGCCCAAACTGCGAAAAAGCCGGAACGAAACCTGATCCTCTCCCACGGTTTTCTTCATGATCTCAGACAGCTCCCTGGACTGATACCAGGGAACAGTCACATCCGTATCACCATGCCAGATCAGAATCTTTTTTCCACTGTTCCGGTTCAGATTTTTCTTAATAAAATAGAATGGGGAAACCTGATTCCATTCCTCCTCTGTCCATTTTTTCTGTTCCCTGCGAAGCCAGAATTCTTCCACGGATGCATATGCCTCTGCATGATTCTCCCTTAATCCCTGTTCTAACCAGGGATTTTCTTCTGTCCACCGCAGATCTGCCATTCCCTGCTGCCGAAACTGTTCCTCCCAGTTTCCAAACTCTGAGCACCCGTAAAAATCCACCAGGATATCCACGTCTGCATTCACCGGCTTTTCCAGTTCTTCCTCTCCGATAAATTTCACCCCGTGAAAATCCTCGTCCAGAGTCACTCCTGCCATGATACAGAGATAGGCTCCGGCAGATTCTCCCCACACAGCCATACGATCTGCATCATATCCGTAACAGTCTGCCTTTGCCTTTAAAAACCGGATTGCAGCCTTTACATCCTCCACAGCTCCCGGAAAAGGAGCCTCCTGCGCGAGCCGATAATCCACAGATGCGCAGGCATATCCCCGATCCCTGAAATAGCGGTACATAAACGCGGCCTGGCGCACCTTTGCATCTCCATACAGAAATCCTCCTCCATGAATCAGCACAAGAAGCGGCATCTTCTCATCCTGATGCGGAATATAAAGATCCAGACAGTTTTTTTCCGATTCCCTGCTGTATCTCACATGTTCAAAGATTTCTCCTTTGGGCCACGCCTCTTCCTGATACTCTTTTTCTTCTGTCATATCCTTCTCCTGATATATTTCCTACTCACCGTCCGGAGAATCGGGAGTCATCTTCCATCTGATATACATCTGCGCGCAGATTCCGCCCTCCGGGCGATTCCGGTAGGACAGTCCCTCCAGATCCGGATAGAACGCTTTCAGACGGCTCTGCACGTTCCGGATTCCGATACTCTCTCTTTCCTCAGAGCTTAATCCCTCTGTTTTGCTCAGATCCAGCAGACGGTTTACTTTTTTACGTGTTTCTTCCGTAAAGCCGATTCCATCGTCCTCGATCCGAATCTCAATGCACTCCTCTCTGTCAGGACATCGTTCAATAAAAATGGAAATCGTTCCTTCGTATGCCTTGTTTCGCAGTCCGTGAAGAAGGCTGTTTTCCACCACCGGCTGGAGAACAAAGTTGGGAATTTCTGTTTCCAGAAGCTCTTCATCTACAGAAATATGCCAGATCAGACAAGGATACCGATACTGCATCAGTGTGAGGTATGCACAGATCAGATCCACCTCATGCTCCAGTGTCACAACAGAATCATTATTTTTCACACTGAGCCGGAAGAAACTTACAAGCTGCATCAGCATCTCTGCCACATCCTCGTCCCCGTTCAGTTCTGCGCTGATCCGGATCGTATCGAGAGTATTATACAGAAAATGCGGGTTGATCTGGCTTTTCAGATACAGCATCATCAGCCTCTGCTCATTCAGCTTGCTTTCCCTGATCTGCACCTGCGATTTATATTCTTTCTCGATCAGATCACGGATCATATCCATCATTCCATTAAACGCATCGATCAGTCGCCCCGTCTCATCATTGGAAACCACAGGATACCGGACATCCAGCTTTTCGGAATCAAACTTATGCATTTCGTCCGCCAGATAAGTGATCGGCCGGATAATTTCCCTGACACAGCAGATAATGATCAGAATCGCCGCAGCCAGGGCTGCTCCTGTCAGCAGCAGAAAATATTTGAAAAACCGGAAAATCTCTGCGGCAATCCGGCTCACCGGCTTCCCCGAGAGCAGAACCAGTCCGCTGACAGGAGATCTCTGTCCGGAAATAAGATACCACCGGTCATTCCAGGACACGATTTTTGTACCTTCTCCGAAATCACTGCTGAGATTTTCATTGTATTCTTCCACATCCTGAAGGATACCGGAGGCGTCCTCCCCACAGACAATTTTGCCGTTTTCCGTCAGAAGAAGATAATCCATATCTTCTCCAAGAGTCTCCGTGCAAAGGCTCCGCAGAGTCTTTACCGGTGCCGTCAGAATGATGGTTCCTGCCTTTTGATGGGGAGAAAATGTGAAAATATCCCGAACCATCCATATACAGTTTTTTAAATAGGGATTTGTCAGATATTCCCCGCTCAGCCGCATAAAAAACGGCTGATGATGGATCATAAAATTACAGTTGGCAATCTTCATGGATTCCATCGGGATGGATGCGATCTGCTCCTGAATTTCTCCGTTTTCAAAGCTCTTAACAGCTGCATCGCAGGGATCACAGTGAAAGATCAGCGATTCAAGATCCAGCAGATACACACCGCTGATATCGTTTCGGATGGTGATCAGTGACCGGTAAAAATCATCCAGATAATACTCCGATCTGATCTGATCATACTGATTCATTGTGTGGTATTCTTCAATAATATTCAGGGTTTTCTCATCTGCCATACTCATCAGAGATACCCTGCACATATCCTTTAATTTATCATCGATCGCAGCCAGAGTATTCGTCTCATAGGAACGGAACATCTGTGTTTCTTTTTCGATGATGATCTTGTAATTTATCACCAGAATTGTCACAAACAAAAGCAGAAAAACCGCACAGAAAACAAGGCTGATCCTCATAATCAGCTTATGGCTGATACTGTTATGAAATCTGTGTTTCTGTACGGTTTCTCTGTTGTTTTTCATTACCCTTTTACTGCTCCCTGTGTTAATCCTTCAATCATAAATCTGGATGCAAAAATGTAAAATATTGCTATCGGCAGCAGACAGATCACAAGTGCCGCAAACATTACCTGCACCGGAAACTGAGCGGACCCTGTCGTTGCTGCGAAATGGATCGGAATTACGGATATAGGCAGTTTTTCCTTATTCGTAATGAAGGTCATGGCAAGCTGCAGTTCATTCCAGGAGGTCAGAAATGACTGAATCAGCACGAATGCCAGACCTGGCTTTGCCAGCGGCAGCATGATCCATAAAAATGCCCTGAAGTTTCCTCCGCCGTCTATATACGTTGCTTCCAGCAGCTGATCCGACAGTGAATCAAAATAGTTTTTCAGCATCATCAGATTGAAGCAGCAGGAAAGAATCGCATAGGGAAAAACCACAGAAAACTGGCTTCCCAGAAGTCCTATTTTCTTCACCGTCATAAACAGCGGAAATACGAGGGCCGCACTTGGGATCATCATTCCCATAAGCAGGATATAATAGCATATTTTTCTGCCCCTGAACTGCAGCTTGGAAAATGCAAACGCAGCCGGAGCCAGCACCAATGTCACGATCAGCAGCACGCTCCCCGTGATCAGGATACTGTTGCCCAGATTGATCAGAAGATTAAATGACCGGAAAACTCTCGTATAATTTCCAAAGCCTTCCACCGCAACAGACTTTTTCAGCATCAGGACGATCGGAAACATAAATATGACACATGCCAGGATACAGACCGTATGGGTAAAAAAGGTGCTCCATTTGATTTTCTTCATTTTTTTCATTACGCCAGATCCTTGTCCTTATCATTATGATAATACAGATATAATTGTGCTGCCGTAATTACCATTGCAATTACAAACATCACCACAACAATTGCCGATGATACCCCCTGATTAAACAGGGAAAATGACTGCGTATTGATATATGTGGAGAAGAATTCCGTCGCGTGGTTCGGGCCTCCTCTCGTGAGCACATAAGGAATATCAAAGGTTTTCAGAGAACCGATCATGCCCATAATAAATATGGTATAATGCGTTCCCCGAAGGAGAGGAAGCGTGATTCTGAAAAACTGACTGAAAGCACCTGCCCCGTCAATTTTTGCCGCCTCGTACACATCCTCGGAAATGTTCAGCATCCCCGTATAATACACCAGCATGCTGTATCCCGTCCACTGCCAGATATTAATGATGATAATAAATACCAGGGCGGTTTTCGGTTCAGCCAGCCATGAATGGCATAAGCTTTCCAGGTGAATTGCCCGTAAAAATTCATTCAGATAGCCCCTGTTGGACTCCAGGATCCTGGAAAAAATATTTCCGACAATCGTAGGTGTTGCCACGATCGGGAGATAAATAAGCGTCCTGTACAGATCTGCAAACTTAAGTTTTCTTCTTAAAAGATTTGCAAAAAACAGTCCCAGAATTGCCTGTATCAGAATGGTACAGACTGCAAAAATAAGAAAGTTTTTAAGGATTATTTTCACAACAGGATCCTGTATCAGGGTCTGATAATTCTCCAGACCGACAAACACCTTCGTGCGGCTGATGCCATTCCAGTCATAAAAGCTGATCCGGATATTATAAACGATCGGATAAACAATAAACACTGCAAACAAGATCATCATCGGCAAAATAAACAGATAACCGGAATAACTCTTCCTTTTCATGTATGCCCTCCCGCAGAGTGCAATGGCAGAATACTCTGCCATTGCATCACCGATGATGTTTATCGAACAGATTCCGAAACAGCCTGAATCTGAGCTGCTGCATCCTCCGGAGTCACTTCGTTGATTGCAAGAGCAGTCAGCATATCACAGATCACTGTGCTCAGCTCTGCATTTTCAATTCCGCGGATTCCGGCCACATTGTCCGTTCCGTTCTGAATAATATATTCCAGATTTTTCTGTCCGTCTTCACTGAGTCCGGAAACATTCAGTTCCATGTCTGCTCTGGACGGCATATATTCCAGATATCCGTTTACCAGCAGGTCCTGTCCCTCATTTACCAGATAATCCATCCATTTGAAGGCTGCTTCCTTCACCTCCGATTCCGGATTCATGCAGAGAATAACATCCACAGAAGCCGTAACCGGGCATACCTGACCATCGTCATTCCAGTCGATCAGGAAGATGTCATGATCGGAGTTTTCTCCGTTAAAGTTGGATCTTGTCTCTTCGTCATTTAAGGTATACATGTTCATTGCCCAGGATCCGTTCATAAACATCGGAATGCTTCCTTCGCGCTGAAACATGTCATTGACATCGTTATAAAGAGTCATTCCCACTGCGCCGTCCTGGAATACACCGTTATTGAAAAGATCCTGCCACAGCGTAAAGGATTCCAGCAGTTCCGGATCCGTAAAGGATTTTTCGCCATTGATGGCAGCATATAAAGCCTCTGCATCAATATCAGCAGCCATGCTCATCCAGCAGTCCAGATTCAGCCAGGTATCCTTGGCCCCGATCGCCATAGGAAACTGATTCTGTTCCCGAAGAGTCTTTGCAGCCTCTTTTAACTCTGCATAGGATGTGGGAACGGAAAGACCGTAATCTGCCAGCATATTGGTATCCGCCCATGCATACCCTGCATAGGTCAGTCCCAGCGGAACCCCGTAAACGGCTCCATCTTCGTCCTTTACAATATCCATACAGAAATCAAGGAATTTATCCTCCCAGTTTTCTCCCCAGGATTCCTGACAATAGGATGTCAGATCTTCCTCAAAATCCCGGAATTCTGAATAGGCAGAACCTGCGCTCATTCCATATACATCAGGGCCTTCGCCGCCCATAAGTCCCACACGAAGCTGATCCAGATGACTTCCGGAGCCCACATAAACATAATTGATCTCAATATCCGGATTTTCTTCTTCAAAAGCATCAATGATCTGATAAATCGGGCTTCCCTCACCGGAATCAGCAGGATTCCAGGTCTGGAATGTGACAACCGTTTTCTCCCCCTCATTTTCCTGTGCAAAGACAGTCATACAGCCTGCTCCTGTCAGTGAAGCAGTACACAAAGAAGCTGTCAGCAACGTACAAATTATTTTTTTCATTTTGTTCGCCTCTCTTTTTAATAATAGAACCTTCTCTCTGTTTCAGAAACGCGCTTCCTGATATGTCTATTATGTAAGATTTTCAATTTTTTGACTATGCACATTTTGGGGCGGATTGTGTCAAAAATGAATATGTTGTTTCACAGTTACGTTTCACATTTTCTTCAACAGGTCATCACATTTTTTTCACATTTTTTCATTATAGTAGAAGACATAGAAAGCCAACAGCTTTCTACAATATTTTTCTTTTTCATACGCGCCGGTACGAAAGTACCGGCCTCCTTCCTGTTATGGGATCTTTTTTTCCTTCTCCGGCAGTACACCTTCACAGTCAAAGGATGGAATAAAGCTTTCTCCGGCAGTCTCCCCTTCCTGAAAAAAACCGTTTTCAATTCCCAGATCCAAAGCAGCATTCAGTACCTTTTCATATTCTCTTGCGGTTACTTTCCTGTTTAATTCAGGCCATCTTACCTGTTCATATACAGGCGTATACTGATTCATAATGCTGAGATAAATGCTGTCGCCGAATTTTTCCCGGAGAAACTTCAAAACGGCAATAGAGTTTGCCGTATGTCCGGGTAAGATCAGATGACGTACGATCGTCCCTTTCTGAATATATCCTTTTTCATCAAACACACAGTATCCGGTCTGACGCACCATTTCCTCAATGGCTCCCGCTGCAGTCTCCGGATAATCGGCTGCGTGAGAAAAAAAGCCGGAAAGCCTCGCATCCATATACTTCATGTCCGGCAGGTAAACGTCCACATACCCTTCCAGCATACGCAGTGTTTCCACACGTTCGTAGCCGCTGGAATTATAGATCACAGGAAGTGAAAATCCGCTCTTTCGCGCACGTTCCAGAGCATATACGATATGCGGCACATAATGACTTCCCGTCACAAGATTCAGATTTGCAGCGCCTTTCTTTTGAAGCTCCAGAAAAATATCCGCCAGCCGCTCCGGAGATATCACGGTTCCATGCTCTCCTATGGCAATCTCACGATTCTGGCAAAAGCAGCATCTCAGCCCGCAGCCGGAAAAAAACACCGCACCCGAGCCCTGTTCTCCGGAAATGCAGGGCTCTTCCCACATATGCAAAGCGGCACGGGCCGCACGCAGTGTGCTGTCCATGCCGCAATAACCGGTCTTTCCTGCCAGACGATCCATGCCGCACTTTCGCGGACAGAGAGTACAGTTCCGGTAAGCATCAAATAATCCGATGTTCTCCATCTGTTATTCCCCGTCCAGGTTTTCGAGATCCGGGATATCCGGGATTTCCGGCTCTGCAGGAGCATCCGGAATCTCCGGTACGGAAGGTTCTTCTGAAGGAATTTCCACAGGCTCTTCCGGAACGGACGGATCCGGAGTTTCCGGTTCCACAGGATTAGAAGGTCCGGAGGGTGGCGTAACCGGATCCGGAGCAGTTGTCGTATTTCCGCCGCCGTTTCCTGGGTTTCCGGATGGAGTGGAATTTCCGGAGGAATTCTGTGTATTATTATTGGATGAAGAAGGCGCTTTGGTTGGCTCCGGTACCGCCGTTGGGGCAGCCTGTATCGGATCTTCTGTCACGTATTTCTGATACACATATCCGGTAACTCCGTTTGCTTCCACCTTTACCCAGCCAGGAAGGGCTGCGACAGCCTTCCACTCTGCTCCCGGTGTGGTCACTGCAAGAGACTGTGCCTGTGTATCGGCAGTCTCGCGGATATTCACTTCTGTGGTCGCATAAACTGTAATCGGCTGCTCCAGTTCTTTTTCTTCTCCTGTCTCCCAGGCTTCCTGAACCTCCAGATTCTCATCAGTATACTCGATATAAAGGAAGCCGAATCTCTCTTTCAGAACAGGAGCCGTCCATTTATCTGCACGTACTGCATCAAATTTGTGAACTACTTCTTCTGTAGGCTCAGCAAGACCTTCCTCCGGGTTTTCCGGTGTTTCCGGTGCTTTTTCCTTTTCTTCTGTAATCTGCAGCGTCCACTTCTGCTCCAGAATGTCCTCCACTGCATCTGCCTGTACAGCCGCGTCCTCAGGTGTGGACTCTGTCTTTACATATTCAGCAGTTTTCGGAATGATCTTCGCCTCATTTTTAATAACAATATCTCCTGTTTTCAGTGAAACGGTAAATTCCTCCGGGATGGTTTCCTCCAAATTTTCTGTTTCCTGCATTTCCGGGATCTGTGCATTCTCTGTATTTTCTGCTGTCTGTGTGTTTTCCTGTGTCTGTACATTCTCCGCTTCAGCAGCCACACTCACTGCAGGAACTGCTGCTGCAAGCATTATGGAAACAGACAGACATAACATTTTTTTCACAAGTTTGTTTTTCATAACTGAAATCTTCCTCCTATGACTTATGTCGGTATAAAACAAGTATAAAGTAAATGAAAAAATAAAACAACCCTTTTCGAAAAAAACAATATACCGGTGCTTTTCTGCACCGGTATCATCGCCGTTCTATTATAAATCAGCCAGCTCATCCTGGCATACAGGACGGATTCCGTTTTTCTGAAGGACTTCCACTGCCTTTTTATTATCCTGCACACGGAAGATCATATATGCCACACCTTCTTTTTTGGTTGTAAATGCATACATATATTCCACATTGACATCATTGTCGCCTAATGTGCGGATCACTTTGGAAAGTCCGCCCGGTTCATCGGGGATAGCCACTGCCAGAACCTTGGTAATGGAAAAAACATAGCCTGCATCCTTTAATACCGTAGATGCATTATAAATATCGTCCACGATAATCCGGACAATTCCAAAATCCTCTGCTTCTGCCAGGGACAGAGCACGCATATCAATTTCATTTTTTGAAAGAACATCGGTAAAATCGGCTAATTTTCCTGGTTTGTTTTCCAGAAATACAGAAATCTGTTTCACTGTCATGATATCATTTCCTCCTTTTTCTTACTGCTGATACAGGTTACGTTTATCAATAACGCGGACTGCCTTGCCTTCACTTCTGGTAATTGTCTTTGGATTTACAAGTTTTACTTTTGCATAAATGCCCAGCATAGCCTTCAGTGCATCTACCAGTTCCTTTTCTTTTGCAGATACTTCCTTCAGACTGTCAGAGAACATTTCCGGTGTCATTTCCACATTGACTTCAATGGTATCACTGTTGTTGACACGGTCTACCACGATCTGATAATTTGCTGCATATCCTTTGTTCATAAGAACGGTCTCAATCTGTGACGGGAATACGTTTACGCCGCGGATAATAAGCATATCGTCAGAACGTCCGGCTGGTTTCATC
>CAMBYR010000038.1 GCA_945872375.1 uncultured Blautia sp.
TGTGGATGGAAAATGCGGAGCGTTTTTTGGTCTGTGGTGGTCGCCGAATAACCCCCTGATGGACCAGTATGGAAAGGATCCTGATGCGCAGTGGCAGCCTTATTATTTTCCGGCAGCAAAGACAGTAAACACGTATGCTTCTTTCCGTGATAACAAGTATGTGGTGGTCAGAAAAGGATATAAGCATCCGGAAATTGTCATGAAGATCATCAGTGTTCTTTTTGATTATACCCGGTATGAGGCGGAAGATGCGGATGAAGTAAATGAATATTTTGCACTGAATGTGGATCCAAAGGCAAGGCCGCTTGTGATCAATGTGGATTACAATGAGGCTATCTATATGGTGACGGAAAATCTGAGAAAAGCCCTGAACGGAGAGCTGGAAGAGAGCCGGCTCAGTGCGATTGAGAAGTCCTATTATGAAGCCTGCAGAGCATATCTGGGAAAAGAACGCCCGGGGATAGAGGACTGGGCTGCCTATACCTCCCGTATATCGGCAGTGGGGCTTCTGCTGGATGCGGATTATCAGCCGCCTGAGCGGGAATATCTGGAAATTATGGACACTCAGGTGCCTCAGGATCTGAAGACTCTGGAGAAAAATGCTTTTCTGAAGCTGATTCTGGGAAAAGAACCCATGGCCTATTTCAATACATTTGTGGCAGAATGGTATCAGAAGGGCGGAGAAGAACTGACAAGCCGGATACAGGACGCGCATGATAAGGAATGCGGGGATTCTGTGCGTTGAAATTTTATTTTCATTCTGGTATGATGAAGAAAAATTGTACCGGAGAGGACCGAAAAAATGACAAAAGAAGAACTTGCTCTGGAAATTATCCGGAGGTTAAAAGAAGAATATCCGGATGCTGGCTGTACCCTGGACTATGATCAGGCCTGGAAGCTTTTGGTAAGTGTCCGCCTGGCTGCCCAGTGTACGGATGCCCGTGTCAATATTGTGGTACAGGATCTGTATGCAAAATATCCCAGTGTGGAAGCTCTGGCAGCTGCTCCGGTGGATGAAATTGAAGCGATTGTCCGTCCCTGCGGCCTTGGAAAAAGTAAAGCCAGAGATATCAGTGCATGTATGAAAATGCTGATGGAAGAGTATGGCGGAAAGATTCCCAAAGACTTTCAGGCGCTTCTGAAGCTCCCGGGCGTGGGCAGGAAAAGTGCCAATCTGATCATGGGTGATGTATTTGGAGAACCGGCCATTGTAACAGACACGCACTGCATTCGTCTGACCAACCGAATGGGACTTGTGGACGGCATCAAAGAACCGAAGAAAGTGGAAATGGCATTGTGGAAAATAATTCCGCCGGAGGAAGGCAGTGACTTTTGCCACAGGCTTGTCTTTCATGGCAGAGATGTTTGTACTGCCCGGACAAAACCTCACTGTGACCGGTGTGTGCTGAATGATATCTGTAAGAAAATCAGTGTGGAAGAATAGAGGATAAATGATGAGAATACGGATGTATAACGTGGGATTCGGGGATTGCTTTTGTCTCCGCGACAGAAAAAATAACCTTCTGGTAGATTTTGGAACCAGCAATAACCGGATCGAAGGACGGCCCAGAAGAGATATTTTTGATATGGTTATTTCCGATCTGACTACGATTTCCCGCAAAAATCTTCTGCTGACACACTTTCATCTGGATCATCTTTCCGGCCTTCTGTATATGCTGAAAAAAAGACGGGATTCTTTTGAATTTGGAAAAATATATCTTCCCGATGTATTTTCTATACCGGAAATGAACGGAATTCTGGGACTGCTTCTGCTTGCAGATCTGGTGAAGGACTCTTGTCTTCCCAGTCATCAGGTAAGCTTTTTTGCCCTGGTAGAAGCTCTCAGCAGACATCCGCAGAAGGTCGAGCTGTTGTCTCGAGGAACGGTTTTTGAGGACCGTTACCGGGCGCTGTGGCCGGATCAGAGGGTGATTCTGAAAGAAACAGAAGAGGTGATCCGGCGGCTGAAATCCTGCAATGAGGGGGCCTGGGAAAAAGTCACGGATCTTTCGGAAAAAATGAGAAAAATCATCTGGAGTATGACGAAGGACGGGAAAGAAACAGAGGAGATCTCGTCAGTTCCGGAACTGGAACGGGAGTTTCGCTCCCTTCGGAGTACATCAGAATTTCAGCAGCTTCTGGAGGAACTGGAGCTTCGGGAACTGGAGCTTCGCCACTTTAAAAGTAAAATCGGAATTGTATTTCAGAATAAAGAAGACGGTGACTGGAATCTTTTGTTTACGGGAGATGTACAGCCGGAACACATGAAAATGATTGCAGAAAATTATGACGGAAAATATCCGTTGTATGAGCAGTACTGGTGCATCAAAGTGCCGCATCACGGAACGGAATCCCATTATTTTGATTTTCGGCCTTATATGCCGGAGAACCTTCTGATCTCCAATGGAATTTACCATGCCACCAGCAAGAAAAGAGCCAGAATGTATCGCACCTCTACCCAGTATACAGGGCTTTTTCATATCGGGGAGGCAGATACCTGTATGTGCTGTTCCAACAGTGACTGCTGTGATGGATGCCGGGACGGATGCTCCTGCAGAGAACAGCATATTATTGCACCCAATTACTATTTTGACATATAAAAAACGAGACAATGGATATCCCTATGTGTCTGAGGAGGCAGCCATGAATCTGGAACATGCAGTAAAAGCTTTTGAACAATATCTGGACAGCTATGACAGAAAGGATGAAAAGATCCGGCTGAAAATCGTACATACTTATGGTGTGGCAGACTGCGCGCGTGAGATTGCAGTCCGGATGGGGCTTTGCCGGGAGGACTGTGATCTGGCAGTGCTGATCGCGCTGCTTCATGATATTGGACGGTTTGAACAGATCAGACGGTTTGACAGCTTTCAGCCTGATACGATGGACCATGCGGCATATGGCGCCGAAATTCTTTTCGGCGAAAGGAAAATGATCCGGGAATTTCTGGAGGATCCTTCCTTTGATGAATTGATCTGTACGGCAATCGAACGGCACAGCAGCTTTGAAATTGGTGAGATAAATGATGAGAGATCTCTCCTTCATGCGCGCCTGATCAGGGATGCGGACAAGCTGGATAACTGCCGTGTAAAGCTGGAGGAATCTCTGGAGGTCCTTCTCGGAGTGTCGGTACAAGAGGCAGGAGAATCCTCTCTTTCTCCCGCTGTGTGGGAGGCGTGCTGTGAAAGGAAATCGGTACTTTCTTCTTTGAGAGAGACTCCTGCAGACTACTGGGCATCGTATGTGGCGCAGTATTATGATGTGAATTTTCCGGAAACTTTCGCGATTATGAAGGAGAAAAATTACATTCCGCGGATTGTGGAACGAATTCCCTGGAATAATCAGGACACAGCTGAAAAAATGAGAAAAATGGAAAAAGAACTGGAAGGATACATGAAAGAAAGTGACAGGAGGACTGTATGGCAAAGAAAATAGGGGTGATTTCGGATACTCATGGCCTGCTGAGACCGCAGGTTCTGGATGTGCTGAAAGACTGTGACTGTATCATACACGCCGGTGATATCGGCAAACAGGAGATCCTGGACGCGCTTTGGCCGCTGGGGTCTCTTTATGCGGTAAGAGGAAACTGCGACGGAGCCTGGGCACAGAACCTGTGCCGCGGACTGACTTTTCAGATAGATGGAGTTTCCTTTTATCTGACTCATGACAGAAAGAATGTCCCCTGGAATCTGGAACATACGGACGTGGTGATTTTCGGTCATTCCCATCATTATACGGAAGAATACCGGGATGGCCGTTTGTGGCTGAATCCGGGAAGCTGCGGAGTGAGCAGATTTGGCGGAGAGGTAACCATGGCTGTTCTGACTCTGAAAGAGGGGAACATCAGGGTGGAAAAAAAGTCGGTCTGCTGAAAAATGGCAGTTGTATTTTATGAAAAAACGAACAAAAGTTCTAAAAATCTTAGTTCGTTCCTGTTTATTGGACAGAATATATGCGATAATATCCTTAAAGAAAATGTTTGTTCGGAAAATATGTTCGATACAAGGAGGATTATCGTATGTGGAGTTCAGAAAGAGAAATGAAAAACAGGAAAATTATTGCGCTGTCAGATGCCAGGTATTATTATGAAGAGAAAAAGAAACCGGCTGACAAAAAGTTTTCCAGTGTTATGGCCATGATCCTTGGATTTCTTGTGACACTGGAAATTATGGTGGCAGGCGCTATGATCTTTAATATAGATTTTCATACGGCAGATACACTTGCTGTGATCTTTTCTTTTGCGGTTGTATATTTTGCGGTTGTGGCAGGTCTGACGGATAAATAAAGAGGGCATAATATGGCAAAATCATTTCACCAGAAACTGAAAATTCTATATCTGATGGAAGCACTTCAGAAAAAATCGGATGAAAACCATCCGCTTACAGTCAATGATCTGATTGATTACCTGAAACAGTATGGGATTTCTGCAGAAAGAAAATCGGTGTACAATGATATTGAGGAGCTCCGCACCTATGGGCTGGATATTGTGAGCCGCAGGGAAAAACCATCAGGATTTTTTATGGGAAGCCGCCTGTTTGAACTGGCGGAGCTTCGGCTTCTGGTGGATGCCGTTCAGTCTTCCCGTTTTATCACGGCAAAGAAATCAAGAACCCTGATCAGCAAGCTGGAAAGTCTCACCAGTGAATATGAGGCCAAAAAGCTTCAGAGCCAGGTATGTATTGCTTCTACTGTCAAAACCACAAATGAGAGTATCTATTACAATATCGACCATATTCATGAAGCTATTTCTGAAAACAGGCAGATCAGCTTTCAGTATTTTGAATGGACCATTGCCCGGGAAATGCGCTTAAAAAAGGATGGAGAGCGATACCGTATCAGTCCCTGGGGACTGATCTGGAAGGATGAGAACTATTATCTGATCGGTCTTGATGAATACAGCAGCCGTGTGAAGCATTATCGTGTAGATAAAATGCTGAAGATCGCACTCGAAAAGGAACCCCGGAACGGAGAAGAGATTTTTCAGAACTTTGATATTATGCAGTTTGCCGCGCGTACCTTTGGGATGTTCGGCGGAAAAGAGGAGACAGTTAAAATTGTGTTCCGAAATCAGCTTGTGGGAGTGGTTCTTGACCGTTTTGGTTCCGACAGTATGATTTACAGGCAGGATGAAGAACACTTTGCCGCACTTGTACGTGTATGTGTCAGCAGCCAGTTTTTCGGATGGCTTGCCGGGCTTGGAGACGGAGCGGAAATAGTGTCTCCCGATGAGGTGAGGGGAGAATACAGGCGCTTCCTGAAACGTGCACTGCAGAATTATATCAATTCGGGAAAGGATAAAACATGACAGTAAAATCAGGACTTCTGAAACTTCTGGAACAGCATAAAGGGGAGACTTTATCGGGAGAGGCGCTTGCAGCGGAACTTTCCTGCACACGGGCGGCCGTCTGGAAAGCGGTAAAATCCCTTCGTGAGGAAGGCTATCATATCGAGGCAGGGCCAAATAAGGGATATATGCTGAGAAAGGACAGCAATCGTCTGTCGGAAGAGGGAATTCGCCTTTATTTGAATCATCCGGATGTTTATCTGAAACTATATAAAGAAACAGGCTCCACAAATCAGCTTGCAAAAGAAGCGGCAGTCAGCGGACAGGCCAGTCATGGCAGCTTCGTCATGGCACGCTGCCAGACCGCCGGCAGAGGACGCAGGGGAAGGAGCTTTTTTTCTCCTGAAGATACGGGATTGTATATGAGTGTCATTCTGAAGCCCGGAAACAGAACTCTGCAGGAAAGTCTGCTTCTGACGACAGCGGCTGCTGCATCCGTATATAAAGCAGTCAAAAAGGTCTGTGGGATATCTCTGGATATCAAATGGGTCAATGACCTGTTTTATAAAGGCAAAAAGGTCTGCGGGATCCTTACGGAAGCAATTACGGATTTCGAAAGCGGAAATATAGAATATGCGGTTGTAGGGATTGGCCTGAACGTCTGCCCGCCGGCAGAATATCCGGAAGAACTGGCTGAGATTGCAGGTGCACTGTTTCCGGACGAAGAGGCGGCATCCGGTATGGATGTGAATGAACTGGCAGCAGAGATCGTAAATACGCTTCTTGAGGAGATTGAGAGACGGACACTTTCCCCGGAATATGTGGAACATAATATGATTCCGGGCAGGCAGATCCTGATCACGGACGGACAGAACCAGAGAACAGCGGAGGCGCTTAAGATATGTCCGGACGGCAGGCTGCAGATCAGGGAAGAGGACGGAAGCGTTTCTGTTCTTTCCTACGGAGAGGTTTCTGTAATCGTAAAGCCGGAGGAAATCGTTCTGTAGAACAATCAGATAGAACAAAATCAGGTTCAAAAAGATACACATACGATAAGATAAAACAGCGGCAATCCGTGGAGGGATGCCGCTGTTTACCATTTACTTTTCGGCAGGAAGATTGGGGTACGGGTGCGTTTCTGCAGGTGTACTCTGTGTTTCGGGGTCCGGAATGGGAGTATCCGAATCCGGTGAAGACGGATGATATGGTTCCCAGTAGTTTTTCTCCGGCTCCGGCTGCCGGAAGTTTTTTTCGATTTCTGATTTCTTTGTAGAAAAAAGGCTCAGGCCTGCAAGAATGATCAGAACTGCAATGAGAATCTGCGGAAGCCGATAGGCAAGGGCCCCCAGGATTTCTGCAACAGGATAAGGCAGGATGGCATAAAGCAGTTCTGTAAAATTGTTCCAGAGGATGCTGGCTCCGAAAAAGATTAAGATGGCCGCAAGCGCATAGCGGTATCTTTTGTCTGACAGATTCCATGATCGGAACAGACGGTCAATATGGAAGACATAGTCATCGCTTACGGAATAAAATTCTTCCTCTGTCAGAGATTTCAGGTTATGCACATTAAAAAAACTGTAGAACCACAAAATGGGCAGAGCCATGATCAGCCAACCGATGCCTGTTCCGGCGGAGAGGGCAATGCATCCCCAGAATACGGTCATAATGCTGAGTCCCTGTTTCTGGAATCCCATATACATTTCTCCGGCACCGGGAATCAGGGAAAAGATAAAAAGCCAAAATCCTTTTTTTTGTTTTGTCATGTTAATTGCCTCCATTGATGAGTGTATTGGAAATATCAGATAAATGTCTGCTGAACGCTGTGGAACCGCTGCTGAGCCACTGACCGATAGATCGGGAGACCTGAGAAAGGTGTTTGGGGCCTGGAGAAATGGATTCCGATTTTACAGCATTCTCTATGCTTCCGGCGGAAAATGTCATCTGCGCTGATGTCAGTCCATGGCTGATACTAAACAGAAGAAACAAAGCCATCAGTACACCTGCGGCAGTTTTCAGACCACAGTAAAAAATCTGCAGGCGATAGGAAGCGGTATTCATTGTTTTTTCAACCTGAATCGAAGGAGAGGATATTTTATCCATAATCTGTTCTTTCAGATAATCAGGTGCTTTGACAGAGGAATGCTCCTCTTTTTCAATCATCTGTTCCAGACAGTAGCTGCACTGGTCCAGATGCTCCAGTAGTGCGATCATTTCATCCGTGTCCATGGATGGGTCAAAATAACTGCTGCAGTCTTTTTCAGAAAGATGCATCTAACCACTCCTTTCTGTAGGTCGGTCCTGTTCAGGATCGTTGATTTTCGGCTGCGGATGCTCCAGAAGCTGCTTCAGCATGGAACGTGCCCGATATAGCTGTGTTTGAATTGTCTTGGGATTTTTGTTTTCCCTGCGTGCAATTTCCGGAACAGATAATTCCTCGCAAAAATGGGCCAGAGCTACTTCTCTGTAGGGACTTCGGAGCTGGCGGCACAGAGCCTCTGTCCGAATATCGGCATCCTTTTGAAGAAAAGCTTCTTCGGGAGAAGGCTGATTGTCAGGCAGCCCTGCAAAACAGGTGTCCTCTGCGGGGAGGGTTCTGCGCCCGGATGCTTTCAGAAAGTCCAGACATTTCCTTACGGCAATTTTACTGAGCCAGGCTTTTTCATAAGAACCGTCAAAACGGGAAAGGTTTTTGTAGGCTGAAAGAAAAACCTCCTGTGTCAGGTCTTCTGCATCGAAAGGATTGCCGACAGAACGGCAGCATATGGAATAAATCAGATTCTGATACTGTCCGATCAGATATTCCAGATATTGTTCCTGTGTGATGGTATCAGCCCCCTTTCGTTTCCGTTCATTTATTATAACGCGCCAGAAGCCCTGTTGACTTCATTTTTCAGGAAATAAACCGAAAAACTTTCTGATTACGATACAAACACGAATCTTTGGGAAAGCAGGGTGTTCCGGACTTGCGAAGCAGGAAAAACTGTTTTATACTGACACTGGCAGAAATGCAGAAAGAGGTAGAAAAATGACGGAAACAAGACGTTTATATTATGAAGATGTATATAAAAAAGAATTTCATGCGGCTGTTCTGGAGTGCCGGAAAGAAAAGAAGGGATTTCAAATTCTTCTTGATGAGAGCGCATTTTATCCGGAAGGCGGCGGACAGCCCTGTGATACAGGATATATCAACAATATCAGAGTGAAAGAGGTTCATGAAAAGGCAGGAGAACTGCTGCATTATACGGACGAGCCGCTGGAACCGGGCACAGAGGTGACGGGAAGAATTGACTGGGAGCGTCGCTTTGATCTGATGCAGCAGCATTCCGGTGAGCACATGGTCAGCGGTCTGATACATGAGACTTACGGCTACGATAACGTGGGGTTCCACATGGGGAGTGATGTCATCACCATTGATTTTAACGGGATGCTGGATGAAACACAGATGCAGGAGATTGAGGATAAGGTTAATGAGAAAATCTGGGAAAATGCTCCGGTGGAAATTACATGGCCTTCTCCGGAAGAACTGAAGGAGCTTCCCTATCGAAGCAAAAAGGAGCTTACCGGAAAGGTGCGGATCGTTCGTTTCCCGGGAGCAGATCTTTGTGCATGCTGCGGAACGCATGTAACGCGTACGGGAGAAATCGGTGCTGTGAAGCTTCTTTCTGTTGTGAAGTTCCGGGATGGTGTGCGCATGGAAATGATTTCAGGAAAAAGGGTTCTGAATTATCTGAATATGCTGTTCGATCAGAATCACAGAGTATCTGTAAGATTGTCGGCAAAGCCGGATCGTACGGCGGAGGCGGTGGAGCGCCTTTGGGAAGAGAATTACAGACTGAAGGGAAATGTTCTTCGCCTGGAAGAAAAAGCATTCGAAAACGAGGCCGCGCGTCTTGCCGGAAATGGAAATGTACTGTTGTTTGAAGAAGGTCTGGAAGCCGACAGCGTGCGTAAACTGGCGGATGCGGTGATGCAGACCTGCGGCGGCCGCTGTGCCGTATTTTCCCGTAATCCTGATGGCTCATTTAAATATGCAGTAGGGGAACTGGACGGTGATCTCAGAGAGTTTACAAAACAGATGAACAAAACTCTGCAGGGACGGGGAGGCGGGAAGCCTCATTTTGTACAGGGATCTGTACAGGCCGAAGAAAATGCGATCCGGGCGTTTTTTGAAAAGCAGCCGGTGAAGCTGTAAGGGTGTTTCCGGCCAGGAATTTCATCCGGTATTCCTGGTGCAGAAGGAATGAACGAGGTGATGGAAGTGTTTGGGGAATGTCATGCCCATGTGATCATGGATGGGAAAAACTATAAGAAGGCAGTGGAAATGCACAGGGAACAGGTGCGTGATGATGTGATCCGAAGCTGTCTGAAGCAGTATCAGGAACTGGGAATTTCTTTTGTGAGAGATGGAGGGGATGCCTGTGGTGTATCCCGTCGTACAAAAGAACTGGCTGGAGAATATGGGATTGATTATCGCAGTCCGATCTTTGCCATCCACAAAGAAGGCCATTACGGCTCAATCGTTGGCCGGGGATTTACGACGATGAAGGAATACCACAGTCTCGTATTGGAAGCGCGAAAGGAAGGCGCAGATTTCATCAAAATCATGACAACAGGACTGATGGATTTTGCCGACCACGGGAAGGTAACAGGAACACCTCTGGATGCGAAAGAAGTGAAGGAAATGGTTCACATTGCGCATGAAGAAGGGTTTGCGGTTATGAGTCATACGAATGGAACCTATGGAGTACAGGCTGCTTTGGAAGCAGGAACAGACAGTGTGGAGCATGGAAATTATATGGATCGGGAGACGGTATGTATGCTTGCAAAAAGTCATACTGTCTGGGTACCAACCCTTGTTACCGTGAGGAATCTTCTGAACTGCGGCAGATATGAAGATTCGGTAATTCTTCCGATTATGGAGCATGCAGCAGAAAATCTCCGTCTTGCATTTGAGAAGGGGGCAAAGGTTGCGCTTGGAAGTGATGCCGGAGCATATCAGGTGCCTCATGGAAAAGGCACCTGTGATGAATGGAATGCTTTCCGGCAGATCCTTGGAGATTCGCCGGAAGTCCGAAAATGGGTTCTTCAGGGGGAACAGGAAATCCGCAGCAGATTTCAGAGATCATGAAGCGGATTCACGCATCTTCAATCTTAATACAGGAATAGATATTGGATTCTCCTGAGTCAGCAGGATTAAAAGTTATTTTTACGAAACATCCGGAAGCCATTCCTCCGGTGGAGAGGTTGGAAGCCCCCTCCGTATAAAAGGTGAGAAGAACGCCGTCTTCTGTCCGGAGCGTAAAGGTATTGGCCGTTGTACTGACGACCATTCCGGAAAGTTCCGTGGAAATCCGGGATTTTTTCTGCCCTGTCAGGTCTTCTCCTGTAATGCGGAGAAGGGTCAGGCCTTCCAGTGTGGTGCCGTTGAATTCGCCGCTGTAAGAAACGGTAATCATGCTGCCGGCATGGATACCGGAGGGAAAGTAGCAGGGGATCGCGGACATATCCAGCCTTACAGGAACTGCTGTTCCGGCGATGACAGCTTCCAGATTCTGGAGACTGGCGTTGGAAATAATACAGGAAAGCTGTTTTTCCTGCGGCACATCGGTATCTGGGTCAGGCGTAGGTGTGGGTTCCGGGGCTGCAAATGGTTCTGCGTCCGATACCGATATCACTTTCAGAGAATTGATGCCGGAGTTGGTCACAGCATTTGCCGGTACACTTAGATTTCCCTTATAGTGGATATATAAGGGCTGCCCTGTCCGGATGCCGGCCTGATAATACTGCTTTGCGCCTGTAAGCGGAAAGGTATAGCTGCGGCCCTTTGCCGTAAGGATGGTGATGGTATTGGGGGTCAGGCTCTGAAGCTGTCCTTCCGCCACATGCGTTTCCAACTGGGGCTTCTGATGATATTCATCTACAACTTTCAGTGCTTTTACGGAATCGGTATGATTGTCTTCCAGCTGGCCCTCGTAAATCACACTGATACTGTCCCCGGAAATCAGTCCGTTTTTGCATTCTACAGACGCCTGGGAGATATCAAATGAGTAAAGAGCGTCCTCTGACTGAAGAGTCAGAATGTTTCCGTTAAAATCCGAGAGAGTTCCCCGGAGTTCATCCATATATACGCGCTCTGGGTGCGGAACTGCTTCCACAGCAGTGGGTTCTTTTTTGATAAATAGTTGTTCTCTGATCTGTTCGGCGCTGCATCCTGTAAGGGAAAGGAAAAGTCCGGCGCCTATCAATACAGCCAATGGTTTTTTCATGCACTCCTCCGGTCCAGGCATGTGCGGACACGGGATTTTTCACTGGCGGCTGTCCTTTTTGGGAGATGTTTTTGGGAAAAAGTCAAATATTTCCCGATAGGCATCCCATTCTTCCGGATCTTCCGCCGACTCATACATGAGTCCGGTACATTCCGTACATGCATTGGTATCCATATAATTTTCATAATCAATCTGATAAGGATTTTCTTTCTTTTCCTGTTTCTTCTTCATCATACCCCTCCTTTTGATCTATGGCAATCTTTTTTTACTGTAAAAGTCCCGGACAGCAGCCATGTGGCGGAGCAATCCACTTTTACAATTTCGTTTAGAATAGTATATGAAAGAAACGTGAAAAAACCCTTCCAATTTTCAGAAATAGTTCTTGTATTTTCCGGAAATTGTGCTATAATCGGCTTAAATAAATAATAGCGAAGTAGGAATTTATGCGTTAAGTGTTCATTGGCTGGGGAGTCGCCGTGAAACGAAAAGCCCGCAAATATTCAGGCGGCTTACGATATATTTTCCGCACCCGTTGCTACATGTGAGAACATCTCATAATGTG
>CAMBYR010000039.1 GCA_945872375.1 uncultured Blautia sp.
TAAAAAAGACAGCGGGATAGGCTGTCTTTTTTGGAGAAGGTATTTCTTCTTATGGGGTGTAGCAAAAACTATATAATGTATTGGGGGGTTTTTACGGTTTATATAATAACACTTTACAATGTAAAAGTGTGCACAAACATCAAAAAGTTTGGCACACTTTTTTAGACATATTAGATATCGCTTTTTGAGCCCTCTGAGCTTTCCTTTGTAAAAAGTGCTTCAAATTCAGCTTTCTGCACTTTTTCCTTTTCCAGAAGCAATGCTGCACATTGATGAAGAACCTCAGAGTGTTCCAGAATTATTTCCTTTGCCCGCTCATGGCACTCGTCAATGATTCGATGAATCTCCTCATCTATTTTCTTTGCCACATCCTCACTGTAGCTTCTTGTATGGGCCAGATCTCTGCCGATAAAGACTTCATCGTCGTCATCTCCATAGGAAATCAGGCCAATATGATCTGACATACCATATTTCATTACCATGGATCTGGCTGTGCCGGTAGCACGTTTGATATCATTGGAAGCACCCGTGGTAATATCTCCGAAAATAATCTCCTCCGCCACACGGCCGCCAAGAAGTGTCGTGATCTCCTGAAGCATTTTTCCTTTTGTATTGAACATTTCATCATTTTCCGGCAGAGGCATGGTATAGCCTGCCGCACCCACACCGGTAGGAATAATGGAAATGGTATACACGGACTCCATATCCGGAAGAACATGAAACAAAATGGCATGTCCAGCCTCATGATAGGCTGTAATTTTCTTCTCTTTTTCGGAAATGACACGGCTTTTCTTTTCCGCACCGATTCCTACCTTAATAAATGCACTTCGGATATCCTGCTGGGTAATATAGGCTCTGCTGTCCTTTGCAGCATAAATGGCCGCCTCATTCAGAAGATTTTCAAGATCAGCGCCTGTGAACCCTGCAGTTGTCTGCGCGATCTGACGAAGATCCACATCTTCTCCAAGAGGTTTGTCGGATGCATGGACACGAAGGATTTCCTCACGGCCTTTTACATCCGGACGTCCCACCGCTACTTTTCTGTCAAAGCGGCCCGGGCGCAGGATCGCCGGATCCAGAATATCCACACGGTTGGTAGCTGCCATGACGATGATTCCTTCATTGACGCCGAATCCATCCATTTCCACGAGAAGCTGATTCAGAGTCTGCTCACGTTCATCGTGGCCGCCGCCCATACCGGTTCCTCTCTGTCTTGCCACCGCATCGATCTCATCAATAAAAATAATACAGGGCGCATGTTTTTTGCCCTCTTCGAAGAGATCGCGGACACGGGATGCACCTACACCGACAAACATTTCCACAAAATCAGAACCGGAAATAGAAAAGAAGGGAACTCCTGCCTCCCCTGCCACAGCCTTGGCCAGAAGCGTTTTTCCTGTTCCGGGAGGTCCTACCAGAAGCACACCCTTTGGAATCCGGGCACCCACTCCTGTATATTTCTGGGGATTTTTCAGAAAATCCACCACTTCCTCCAGATCTTCTTTTTCTTCCTGAAGGCCCGCTACATTCCTGAATGTGACCTTCTTTTCGTCAGGCAGTGTCATTCTTGCACGGCTCTTGCCAAAATTCATCATCTTGGCATTGCCGCCTCCGCCGTTCATCTGCCTGTTCATCATCAACACAAGAAATAAAACCAGACCGCAGGACAGCAGAACCGGAAGCAGCGTCGTCAAAAAGACACTATCCGTGCCACATCCTCCACATCAGTCTTAATTTCATGTTCACGGAGCATGCTTTCCACTTCCGTTACATCTGTTGCATAAAGTTTCTTTCTTCCCTCACCCTGGATTTCCACAGTTACTGCGCCTGTGGGAACCTCACTGTTGGGATAGATTACTGCGGACTGCACTCTTCCGTCCGCCACCGCCTCTTCCAGCTCTTCCAGTGAATAGCCGCTCTGGACCGCCACCTGATTATTCAGGTACAGATATCCCATGACCAGCATCACAATCATCACCAGATAAAGGCCGATTCTGCCTGACTGCCTGTTCACTAAAATAAGTCTCCTTTCTGTCCGTCCATGGCTCCCTGAAATCCCGGGAGCCACTGCTTAGTCTTCCAGATTCACCACACCGATGAATGGAAGATTTCTGTATTTCTGGGCATAGTCAAGACCATAGCCCACCACAAATTCATCCGGAATTTCAAAACAGCAGTAATCCACTTTCACATCTCTGACTCTGCGCTCCGGTTTGTCCAGAAGTGTACACAGACGAATACTGTTTGGATTACGTCCCTTAAGAACATCGATCAGATAACTCAGGGTTCTTCCGGAGTCAATGATATCTTCTACGATCAATACGTCCTTGCCTTCCAGCGGCTGATCCAGATCCTTGACAATTTTTACAACACCGCTTGATTTTGTATCGTCTCCATAGCTGGAAACAGACATAAAGTCCAGAGACACCGGAACAGTAATTCTCTTGGCAAGCTCACAGGTAAAGAACACACCGCCTTTCAGCACACAGATCAGGTGCACTTCCCTTCCTGAATAATCTCTGCTGATCTTTGCTGCGATCTCTCTGATTTTTGCATCAACCTCTTCTTCGCCGATTAAAACTCTGATTTTTTCACTCATCCTGGTATCCTCCTTGGTATTTTAACTGCAATATCCTCGCTGTCTGCGAGGTAATTTTCCATTTCTCACTTATCCGTCCGCCAACGATCCAAAGCACCTCGCTGCCCATCGTTACAAGAGGGAGCCAATCCCTCTCTTCCTGAGGAATATGGTCGTCGATCATGCAGCGTTTCAGTTTTTTTCGGTGCATTTCCCTGTCAATCGTCATAAAATCTCCCTGTCTTCTGGTCCGCACGGAAAGATTATGTTCTATTTTATCATAATCGAACCATTTCGTATACTTTTTTTCAGAAATCTCCTGTCCAAAATACGGAATAATTTCCGCGGAAAATGTACCCCGGAAACACTTCAGCTCTCCGGGCACCGGAAGTGTCCATTCCCCTTTTTCCTGATTCTGCCGTTCTTTTTCCGTCCCGGCATTTTTCAGGCATACCCCCTGGTATGTCCGCACTGCACACACACCGCAGGGAAGAGAAACGCGTTTTCCCGACTGCTGCTTCCACAGAGAAATTACCTGCTGCACATGATTTCCCGTAAGATCCTTCCTCTTTCCCGCCAGCATTCCAATGGCTTCCATGATCCCGTATTTCTGTAAAATAAGGTGTTCCTGAAAGAATTCTTCCCGAAAAAGCACATTTCCATCCTGCTCCATGAACTTCATCAGAAGTTTCCGGCCTTCTTCCGCAAAATAATCATCCGCCTGAGCCAGAAGCTCTGCAGCCTGTGCCATATGCGCCGCTGCTTTGCCATGAACCTCCTCTTCCAGAAGCGGCAGGATGTGATGCCGGATACGGTTTCGGGTATAATCATCTTCCAGATTCGTACTGTCCGTTTCAAAGGGAATCTTCCGTTCCTCTAAGTATTTGTCAATTTCTCTCCGTTCTAAACATAAAAGAGGACGAATCGTTGTTTCATTTGCCGGGCGGATTCCTCCAAGCCCCCGGAGAGCAGAGCCTCTTGCAAGATGATGGAGCACGGTTTCTGCCTGATCATTCTGATTATGTGCCAGAGCGATCCTCACACGGGCCTGTTTTCCGGCAGCCTCCGAGGCTTCCTGAAACGCCTTTCGCCTTGCAGCCCTTCCGGCCTCCTCCATGCCAAGCTTCTTCTCGCGGGCAAGAGCCGGCACATTCACGCAGAACACCCGGCATGGAATCCCACGTTCCTTGCAAAACGCCCTAACCAGCTCCATATCACGATCTGCCTCCCTGCCCCGGATCCCGTGATTCACATGAACGGCTTCCAGAGTAAACGAAAGTTCTCCGGAAAGACGGTGCAGCATATCCAGCATAGCCATCGAATCCCCGCCTCCGGAAACACCGGCAAGCACATGATCCCCCGGGGAAATCATTCCATATTCTGTTATGTATGCCCTGACTTTTCCGTACATTTTTTCTCCGTCCCTGTTTTTGAGATGAACAGTTACCCTTCTTCCTTTATTTCTTCCATACACCTGCCACCAGCACCGTCATATCGTCCCTCGCCTGATAATCACTATATCCAAGAACACGTTCCAGGATCCCTCTGCTGATTTCTTTTGGTGTATCCTCCCTGATATCCATGATGATCTCTTTCATGGTTTCTTCCTCATGTTCCAGAGGAAGCGCATCCAGAACGCCGTCTGACATCATGATCAGGTAATCTCCATGATACAGCTTTCTGGAAGCGGTGTCAAAATCCATCTGCTGCACCAGTCCCGCAGCAAGGCTTTCCGAGGATATGGCCTCCACCCAATGATCCCGTTTAATAAACGTGGAAGCAGCCCCGGCCTTCAGAAAATTGCAGATTCCCGTGTACAGATCCACTGCACAGATATCCACCGTGGAAAACATCCCCTCCCGCCCATTCAGCACAAGAGCTGAATTGATCATCCTGGCTGCCGTTTCCTGGGAAAACCCGGATTCCAGAAACTGCTCCAGAAGCTCCACGACAATCTCGCTCTCCCGGCAGGCCTCCATACCGGAACCCATTCCATCCGAAAGACACATCACAAATTTGCCTTCTTCTTCCTGATGAAAAATGTAGTTGTCCCCGGACACTTTTTCCTGCTCCCTGGTGAGTCTGGCTGCACCATACAGAATCTGGTAGCTCACATCTTCAATAAAATGAATGGTATGAAATTCTCCATTTACAATACATCTGCTTCCTTCGGAAGCAGTCATCGCGCATCCGCAGATCTCTGACAGGATCTGACAGATTTCGTTCATGGAAATACACTGTCCGCTCCTTGCCCGCATGGAAAGGAAGATCTGCCTTCTGCCTTCCACCTTGTCCATCACCCAGGCATCGCGGATGATCACATGACGCTTTCGGAAATTTTTCTGAAGCTCCTCTCTGAATGCGGTCGAAGCAGGTGAAATATCATACAAATCCGAAGCCACCATATCCATGATGGCGGATATTTCCGTAAGCTGCTGGGCCACCGCAAGCCTGCTTTCAATCATACGGTTGTCCCACACCAGATTCTGTTTTTCTCTCAGAAACTGCTCATGGAGCTGCTCCAGGAATTGTCCGGCACGTCCGCATACACTCATCCAGTCGCTGCGTATTTTCCGGACATCCTCTTCATTTCCGCTTTCCAGAGCACGAATGATCGCCTCGCCGCCCTGATTCATGGCAAGACGATGCTCGATCCAGCAGCGGTCCCGCTGATAACAGCCGCTGCAGACTTCCTCCCTTGCATAATCCAGGATCTGCTCCACCTGCCCGCTGCTCAGATAGTCTTTTCGATACGGCATTCCGTAAAAGGTATCTGCCAGCTTTCGAAAGGAGGCGGCATAGCGCTGAACCTTCTCCTTCTGCGGATGACTTTCACCAGGCGGCATAGCTTCCTGAGTCTCATGCTTTCCTCCTGCCAAAATAGTTTTTGCCATGTCCCGCACGATCAGCATGATGCTGACGGCGAGCATGGCAATCATCCATTCCTGCATATTCTCCCCTCCCCTTACTATCCTCATTAAGTGATTATTATAAGGGAAGCAGTATAAAATATCTGTCAAACACAGGCGAATCTCACGAAAAACTTTTCGTCAGATTTTTGGTTCTTTCGCAATTTCCGTCCACGAAAATCGACTATTTCTTTTCCTCGAAGACGATTTCGTTATTCTTTACCAGACCGAGCTTGTTTCTGGCAACTTCCTCGATATATTCATCAGTAAGCATGTAATCCTTTTTTTCTTCAATATCCACCGCACGCTGCTGCTCGTTTTCAATGGCTTCCTCAAGAGTGGCCGCCTTTGTCTGGTAATAGCTCAGCCGACGTTCCAGAGTTTTGCTCTGAGAAGCTGTAAACCCCAGTACCATAAGGGCGACACCTGCAATCACAGCCATTCCGAGACGGTTATTTGCATTTCTTTTTTTATTTTCTTTTTCTGATTTTTCCAACCTGTCCGCTCCTCTTTGACTGTGTTACCTGCAGTTTTCGATGCCTTCCTGCAGAGTTTGCAAACTTATACCTATAAATTCTACATCTTTTAACGAGAAATAGCAACCTATTTGTAGTAATTTTTGCAAAAAATACCGGAATTCCCAATATTACAGCAGCACATCTGATAAACAGCGGCGCCGCCGTACACCGGCACAATCCGGCCCCCAGAATCATTCCCAGCAAAAGAAAGCAGCGGAGAATTCCCTGATTGGCACGGTAAAGACAGACAAACAGGACCAGGGCAGAAATCAGCCAGAACAGCACATCTTCCAGTGCCGCAGCAGCCCTGACATGCGGAATGACCTTTCTGAAGGCGATCAGCAGTCCATACAGCAGGACCATCAGCGCACCTGCGGCCATTGCCAGAAAAAAAAGTACCATCTCCCGATACATATAGCTGCTCATACTTAACGAAACATCCGCTTCAGAAGAGATTCTTCTTTTCTGCCGCTGTCTCTGGTAAGGTAAGTGATGCTGTCGATCCTTCCTTCCAGACCCATCTCTCCCTTTTCCAGATCCAGACATTGGATGTGAAGGTTTTCTCCTTTTATCAGCATTTTTCCCGCCTCTGTCTGAAGCTGTATTTTTTCGCCGTCAAAGTCGTCTACATCCAGGACGCCGGTAATCATGCCTCTGGAACGGTCGTTCAGGGAAAGCGTATGGGATTTTATGGATTTTTTTTCTTCCAATACGAGCCTCCGGCAAGTTTATTCCAATGTTAGTTTATGTGATAATGCCGGCGATTAGAAGTAAAACCCGCCCCTGATCAAAGGTAGCGGTACATACTTTCCACTTCTTCTTTTCTGACAGTTTCCTTTACGTCCAGAACTTCTACCTTTACATTTTTACTTCCGAACTGAATTTCAATGATATCTCCTGTTTTTACCTGTACAGATGCTTTGGCCGGTTTTTCATTTACCAGTACACGCCCTGCATCACAGGCTTCATTGGCAACCGTACGCCGTTTGATCAGTCGGGATACCTTCAGATACTTGTCCAGTCTCATGCTTTCACCTCCCAGAGAATAAAACAGGGGGAACTGACTGTTCCCCCGCAATGTTCCTCATTGAATTACTTTTCGTTGATCATATCCTTTAAAGCTTTTCCTGCTTTAAATTTCGGAGCTTTGGAAGCCTTGATTTCCATTGTTGCGCCTGTATGAGGATTTCTTCCTTCTCTTGCAGCTCTTTCAGACACTTCAAAAGTACCAAATCCAACTAACTGAATTTTTCCACCTTTTTTCAGTTCATCAGATACAACATCAATAAAAGATTTTAAAACTGCTTCAACATCTTTCTTTGCAAGATTTGTCTCTTTTGCCATAGCTGCTACTAATTCTGTTTTATTCATGGTATTTCCTCCTCTGGATAATCTTCTTTCTTAAAAAAATCTAATCTGCTCTGCGCCCTAAAAGGCGACAGCGCTCTGTTTACTATATATATACCTTTTACTGCAGCTTGTCAAGGTTTTTCAGCGTTTTTCCACTTTCCTTTCCGTTCCTTTTCCCTTTTTTTTAATTGTTCCCAGGTAAGTCCTGCAGCTTCCTCATCCTCAGGTGAAAAAATCTTCGGATGGCGAAAACGCATCTTTTCGGATATTCCGTCAATCACATCATCCAGAGTAAAAAGTCCTTCCTCCTCTGCAATCACACTGTGAAGCACCACCTGCATCAGAAGATCGCCCAGTTCCTCGCAAAGATTATCACCCTCTCCTTCTGCGGCAAGGCGGTCGATTCCTTCCAGAACCTCTTCTGTCTCACTGCAAAGACAGCTTTTCAGACTTTCATGTGTCTGTACTTTATCCCATGGGCATTCCCGACGCAGTGTCTCCACAACCTTCACAAAGCTTTCAAAGGATTTTTGTGTCTTTTCTGTCATTGCTTCTGTACCTCCTGCTTCCATTCCTGTTCATTATACATCAATCCGGCACAAAAGAAAGTATTTTCAAAACGGATAGGAAGAAAAACATTTTTCTGTAAAGCTTTCCCACTGTTCCTTCTGCCGGATCAGAACTTTCAGCTTTTCAATATTTTTTTCTGAAATCCATGCTTTATTATGAGAATAGTAATAGTTCGCCAGTTTCCAGTACTTTTCCGGATAAGTAAAACGGACGGCAAGATTTCGCCATTCCTCCGGTGTGATGGTCCGTTCCCTGTGATAGGTCCGCAGCATGGTTCTGGCAAGGGAAATATCCCAGCCATATTTTTCCAGAATTTTCCTCATAAACCGGTAAAGATCAGCCATCTGAAGATCAAATCCCCAATGCCCGAAATTTGTAACGGCTGTCCCTTCCTTTAATATCAGTACATTGTGCTGATTATACTCCCCATGGCAGACCCGGCCCTGACAAAAAGATTCCTGCCGAAGCTTTTCGTATCCGGAATCTTTCAGCATTTCCAGTGCCTCCTGCCCTTTGTTCAGGAAAAAATCCACACTGGATAAATATTCTTTTTCAAACGCCCCGGAGGGATTTTTTCTGCGGATGAATTTCCGTATTTTTCTAAGTTCCTGATTATGCCGGAGGAATTCTTCTTCCAGAGATTTTTCCTGATAATCCTCCACAGGCGTAAGTTTCATCACCTTATGTAGGCCGGCAAGCGTACACAGACCGGATCCGATATCGTCCCGGCACTTTGTATCGCATTCTCGTCCTTCATACCAGCGCTGAAGGGTATATGGGATGCGGTCTCTGTCATAGCTGATCAGTTCTCCTTCTCCATTGGTCAGAAAGCTGTCCACTTTCCATCCGTCGTTTTCCAGCTTCTGCAGAAGTTCCTGCTGCATGGCAAGCTTTTTTCCGGAACCGTGGTATTCTCTGAGAATCAGAAGCCCCTGTTCCGTACGACAAAGAAGCGCTCCTCTTGTACGGGCTGTGGATTTTGCTTCAAGTCCATACTGCTCCAGCGTACTGAGTCCATAATCATACAATAAAAAGTCCCCCTCCTGTTTTTGTACCTTCTATCTTATGAGAGGGAAAAAAAAGATATGCCAGCCACAAAAGGGCCGGCATTTCCGGTGGGTCCGCACCTTTACGGTGCAGTACAGCCATTTTTCCATCGTTCACGATTTTCTTCCAATATCCCAAGCAGACATTCTCTGGTATTTCGTTCCGGGTCTTCCAGCACAATTTCCAGAAGTATTTTTAAGACTTCCCCCAGTTCCTTTCCGGGTGACATACCCGCCTGAATCAGATCCTTTCCGGTAACGGCAAGCGTTTTCAAAGAAACACACTGATGATTTTCCTGAATGGTTTTCCAGCAGGTCTCAACACCCTTCAGACGCTCTTCCTTTTCCTGGCGGCGGTACAGGCTCTGTGCCAGCATATCCGCCCTCTGTACCTCCAGATACATGGAAAAAGCATCCTCTCCAATCTGATTGACTGCTCTCCGGACCGCCTTCATTTCCGGGAGCGGACGGAAATCATGCCATTTGATCAGATGGCAGACTCTGGCAATGGTATCATTGTCAAATTTCAGTCTGCGAAGAATCTTTTTTGCCATCTCCTCGCCCCGGGGCCCATGCATTTTGAAGTGATCCCTTCCGTTTTCATCCGTCGTTTTCACCACCGGCTTTCCGATATCATGAAGGAGCATGGTCAGCCTGAGCACTTTATCAGAGCGGACCAGAGAAAGGCTCTTCAGAATATGTTCACCCACGGTATAACAGTGATGAGGCGTATTCTGTGAGGTCTCCATACACGCATCCCACTCCGGCAGAAATTCTTTTGTAATCCCGCTTTCATATGCTTTCCGGAAATAATCCGGGTGTGGTGAAATCAGAAGCTTTACCAGCTCGACCTGAATCCTTTCTGCACTTACATGCTTCAGATTTGGCCCCAGAATTCCCAACGCCTTCCATGTTTCCGGCTCGATCTCAAAACCAAGCTGTGCCGAAAAACGGACTGCACGCATGATCCGAAGTGCATCTTCGGTAAACCGGTCCAGCGGATTTCCTACACAGCGGATGATTTTTTCCTGAATATCATGAAGCCCGCCAAACAGGTCCACCAGGCCTTCTTTGGGATTATAAGCCATCGCATTGATGGTAAAATCCCGTCTTTTCAGATCCTCCTCAAGACTGGCCGTAAAGGTCACTTCCCTTGGATGACGTCCGTCTTCATATTCTCCATCCACCCGGTATGTTGTGACTTCAAAGCCTTCTTTTTCCATCATAACGGTCACGGTGCCATGCTGAAGTCCTGTGTCCACCGTACGCCGAAACAAAGCTTTTACCTGTTCCGGCGCTGCCGATGTGGTAATATCCCAATCGTCGGGAATACGGCCCAGAATCGCATCGCGGACACAGCCGCCCACCACATAAGCTTCAAAGCCTGCCTTCTCCAATGTCTCTAATATAGCCGCTGCTTTAGGCGGAATTTTTATGATCATGCTGTCTTCCTCTGCCTTCTAAAAAAGATAAATACTGGAAACAAGGGTGTCCACATCCTCATACATGGTCTGATATGCCCGAGCGCTGGCATTATCAAACTGTACGTCTGTGGGATACATCACATAATAATAGTATCCCTCGCTTTCTCCCAGGTAATCCGCATGCGGATAATAAGATTCCTCCACATACTCTTCTGAACGGAAAATCGTACAAAGAGTACCATACATCTCTGAATTCATGCGTACGGCATTGCAGTAAAGAGAGATGGAATCTTCATGCAGATCATATCCCCATCCCCCTGTCCAGGAATCCGGGATACAGAGCAAAAGTGCCATGGTAGTCAGAACACCTGTATTCTCATTATAGAAAAACCCCTCTGAAATACCGAAATAACACCTGTTATTTATGTAATCATATACCGGCTGAAAGCTGTAGCCCGGCTGATCCAGTTTATATCCGCCTTCCTGAAGCTCCTTCTCTTTTTTGGTAAGAGCCTGAATATTCGCAGTTTCATACTCATTAAATACAGATTCGGAAAAATCGGAGGATTCGATCGTTCCGTAGTACCAGACCTGCTCCTGAAAATATTCGTTCAGCTCCTTCGAAAGAAATTTTCTGCCATGCTGCGCATAAATCTCATTTTTTCCATAGCAGAGAACCTGAAGGGGCATCTGATCGAGTTCCTCGTCTGTCAGATATTCCGAATCATATTCCGGAATGATCAGGTCATATGCTTTTGGTTCCGCACTGACCTTTTTCGGTGCAGCCAGACATCCCAGACAAAATGACACTGCCAGTATCATGAACAGGACAGACAAGTGACGGAATTTACTTGTTTCTTTTTTCATAAGCAATCCTCCCTTTTCTTTTTATTATAACAAACGGGCAGATTCTTGTAAATCCTGCCCGTTTGTTTATATCAATATGCTCTTCCCCAGTAAACCATTTTCTTTGCCGGTTTTCCGCAGCAGACACATTTATCGCTGAGTTCTTCCTGTTCAAAAGGAATACATCTGGAGGTTGCCTGAACATCTTCCTTAATTTTATCCTCGCATTCCTGGCATCCGCACCACATCGCCTTTACAAAACCAGGTTTGTTTACGACAGTGTCCTTGAAGGTTTCGTAATCTGTGGCTTCATAAGTATGAGAATCACGATGTGCACGGGCGCGCTCCAGCATTTCGCTTTGCATGGTATCCAGGATTTCCTGTACCTTCTGCGCAAGTTCATCAAAAGATACCGTATATTTTTCTCTGGTATCGCGGCGGCAGATCACAGCCTGTCCGTTTTCAATGTCTTTTGGACCGCATTCAATACGAACCGGAATGCCGCGCATTTCCTGTTCTGCAAATTTGAAGCCCGGGCTCTTGTCGGTATCGTCCACTTTTACGCGGATACCGGCTGCCTTCAGTGCAGCAAAAAGCTCGTCTGCTTTTTCCAGAACACCTGCTTTTCTCTGCTGGATCGGAATGATCACAGCCTGTACCGGTGCAATCCTTGGCGGAAGCACGAGACCGCTGTTGTCACCATGTACCATGATGATGGCACCGATCATACGGGTTGTCATGCCCCAGGAAGTCT
>CAMBYR010000040.1 GCA_945872375.1 uncultured Blautia sp.
ATAGGCAGTCACAATTCCATATGCATCTGGTCGCATCCCGCCCGGAGGGCTTTTTCATATCATAGGAACATTACGGAGTAATTTCCTATGATATGAAAAAAGTGCGGACAAAACCCACACTCTTCTATACTCACTGCATACACAGCCCTTCCGGAATCCATTTCCGAACTGCCTGTGCATTCTGTGCAATATAAACCCGAGTCGCTTCCATGAACGCTGAGGTGAGAGTGAACTCTGCTTTGTTTTCTTCACGTACTTGTATACAATAACACATCCACTGGCTGAAAGTCAAGAGGAAATTTGCATTTCCTCCTGACTTTACACGCTGATGGCTCCCATAGCTTCCATGACTGCAAAAACCAGAATCGCCACAAGACAGATCGGCGCTGCAAAACGGATCATGAAAACATAAAACTTCCTGATTTTCAGCGGACCGTTGAGTTCCACTTCCTCAATGATGGTTTTGGGCTTGATGATATAGCCCACAAAAATACAGGTCAGAAATGCCACTACAGGCATCAGAACACTGTTGCTGACAAAATCACAAAAATCCAGAAGGCTCATGCCCAGAGGCGCAATAAAGCTCCAGATGCCAAATCCCAGGGAAACCGGAATTCCCACTGCCAGGATAAAAATCATGATGGCAACACATGTTTTCTTTCTGTTCCAGCCCAGACGGTCCATAAGAATCGAAACCAGCGTTTCCGCCAGAGAAATGGAGGATGTCAGAGCGGCGAACAGTACAAGCAGGAAAAATACGGCACCGATCACGGTTCCGAATTTCATGCTTTCGAATACCTTTGGAAGTGTAATGAACATCAGGCTGGGACCCTTTCCAAGAGCCTCCTCGCTTCCGCCGGAAAATGTGAAGACCGCCGGAATGATCATCAGACCGGCCATAAAGGCAATTCCCGTATCAAAAAGCTCGATCTGACGCACGGACTTCTCCAGAGGAGCATCCTTTTTCATGTAAGAGCCATATGTGATCATAATTCCCATCGCAAGCGACATGGAGTAGAAAAGCTGTCCCATGGCTGCCAGCACCGTGGTGGCACTGAAACGGCTGAAATCCGGTTTCAGATAATACACAAGACCATCCATGGCTCCCGGCTGCATCATACCAAAAACAGAGATGACGATCGTCATAAGGATCAGGATCGGCATCATCAGGCGGCTTGCCTTTTCGATTCCCTTTTCCACACCCAGAATAACGATTACCATCGTAAGCAGCGCATAAATGACAAAAAAGATCACCGGAGCTGCCGGCTGAGTGATAAATCCGGTAAAATAGTCATCCGAAGCGGAGGCTGTCACCTGACCGGTAAGAAATACGGTAAAATACTTCAGTACCCATCCGCCGATGACACAGTAATATGGGGTAATAATAAACGGTACCAGGCTGGACAGATATCCCAAAAATCGGAATCGTTTGTCAAGAGCACCATATGCTCCCACCGCACTGAGTTTTGTCTTCCTTCCAATTGCGATTTCCGTAATCATCAGTGCAAAACCGAAAGTGACGGCAAGCACCAGATACACCAGCAAAAAAATTCCTCCTCCATATTTTGCAGCCAGATATGGAAATCTCCATAAATTGCCAAGGCCTACCGCAGAACCGGCGGCCGCAAGAACAAATCCCAGCCTGTTTGTAAAGCTGCCCCTCTGTTTCTCCATAACAATCCCCTTTCAAATACATTTTTAACAAAAACACAAACGTAGTATAACACATTTTCGTCAATAATACCACTGATTTCTTCTTTTCTTATGCATAATTCGGCTTTTTCCGGGAAGACTATCTCTATATCGGCTTCCGTCATGCAGGGATCCTGCCATAACGAGGCCGTATTATCAAAAGGAGGTATCTTATATGACTATTTTAACATGTTCTGCAACGACCTGTCTGTACAATGAAAACCATCTTTGTTCCAGAGGTGAAATTGAAGTAACCGGTGAACAGGCAAAAAGCCCGGATGAAACCGCCTGCGGAAGCTTCCGTGAACGAGGCTCTTCTGCCTCCAACAGTACAGGCTCTTCCTCCGGCTGCGGCTGCGAAAAAATTCAGATCGACTGTAAGGCTCAGGAGTGTACCTACAACAGCAGCTGCAAATGTACGGCTGCAGCCATTGACATTGCAGGCCAGAAGGCCATTACCTCTCAGGACACCAAATGCGGCACCTTCTCCTGCCAGTGCTGATCCCATCTTCATATAGTTTTCAACATCAAAAAGAGGGCCGCAAAAGCCCTCTTTTTTACAGGAAGCAAATATTCCGCCATTCCTTTAAATCCTATTCGATCTCAATTTTCAGCACCGCAGGCATGTCGCCGAAATCAAATCCTTTTCCACATCCGATATCCAGCGCCTCATTGCGGAAAAATACCGGATGCAGACCCGTTCCCAGAAGTTCCACGTCACGGATCGTCGTCTTCAGAAGCTCCTGATGTTTTCCCATACATCGTATATGGAGTTCTCCGTCTTCCGGCCACTTCAGGACGACGACATAAATATGATTTCCCCTGCAGGTAAACCGGAAATCTTCACTGGTAAAAGCTTTATCATAGGTATCCATAAAACTTCCCTCCGGAACGGCCGTAGGGCCTTCCCCGAAGATTTTCCAGGGCTTTGTATCGTAAATCGCTTCTCCGTTTACCTTCAGCCATTTTCCGATTTCCCTGAGAATCTGTGCATCCTCCTCCGGGATCGTGCCGTCTGCTTTTGGTCCCACATTCAAAAGCAAAGCCCCGTTTTTGCTGACCACATCCACAAGGTCCATCACGATGTCGGAAGCCTTTTTATAATCATTTCCTTCTGTATAGCCCCAGGAATTCTTTGCAACAGAGGTATCATTCTGCCAGAAATCCGGAGTAATATGATCCAGCTGACCTCTCTCCAGATCCCGTACCGCACTGCCTTTTACATAGGCATCAAACTTTGCATCAATCGCAACCTCTTCGCCCCACTCGGCAGCCCTGTTATAATAATAAGCCGCAAACTTACGCAGATATGGCTTCCACGCGTACACCTGGATCCACCAGTCGAAAAAGATCAGTTTCGGACGATAGGAATCCACGATCTCACAGGTTCGAAGCAGCCAGTCCTCCATAAATTCCTCTGTGGGAGGATTATCATAAAGATCATCATGATTTCTCGTGATCCCCTCTGCCGGCCAGTACAGAGATTCCCTGGAGGCAGCATCATCTCTGCCCTCTGATAAGGCTCCCATCTCCTCATATACATCACTTTCCGGAATCTGCCGGCCACCGTTGAAGAACCAGAAATGCTCGGCACGATGAGAGGAAGCTCCCAGTACCATTCCCTTTCCTTCCACTTCTTTCTTCAGTTCTCCCAATACATCCCGCTTCGGTCCCATCTCTTTCGAGTTCCAGCGGCTCAGCTGGCTGGCATACATCTGGAATCCGTCATGATGCTCTGCCACAGGAACCACAAATTTTGCTCCGGCCTCTTTGAACAGGTCTGCCCATTCCTTTGGATCAAATTTTTCTGCGCGGAACATGGGAATAAAATCCTGATATCCGAATTTGTTCAGCGGCCCGTATTTCTCCAGATGATGCAGGTTCTCCTTCGAACCCTTCTGATAAACCTTTCTCGGATACCACTCATCACCGAATGCCGGAACGCTGTAAACGCCCCAGTGAATAAATATCCCGAATTTTCCCTTTTCGTACCACTTTGGAGTGGGGTGCTCACAGAGCGAATCCCAGGTGTCCGTATACGGTCCTCTCTGAATGACGGATTCGATCTCTTTCAGATATTCTTTTTTGTCCATATCAGTTATTTCCTCCAATACAGCAACAGCAGCCTTCTGTCAGAAGGACATAAAGGCTGCTGTACCGATGATTACTCTTTCATTTCCACTTCCAGCACATAATCCACAGGATCCGGAAGTACGGGATCCGGTCCAAGATCTACAAACGCGATGTCCGGATAATCGCTGTGCATCCATGCAGTTGACAGCGGTATCTCATGTCCGTCATCCAGCGCACGTACTTTGACAATTTTATCCTTGTCAAATCCGATCAGCGGAAGCGGTCCCAGTGTATTTTCATAAATATGTACATAGTATTTATTGCCGTTTCTGGTCACACGGCCATAGTCCGGTTTCGGAATATTGGCTGCCGGTGAACATCCATAAATACTGTCATGATTTTTATCCATCCAGCGTCCGATCTCAGCCAGGATCTCGGAAGATTCCTTCGGGAATTTGCCCTTTGCGTCCGGTCCCACATTCAGGATCATGTTTCCGCCCTTGGAAACGCACTCTACCAACTTCTTGATCAGCATGGAAGCCGGTTTATAATAATGATCATTTGCACAGTATCCCCAGTTATTATTCATGGTGAAGCATGCTTCCCATACCATGGGATTGCCTTCGATATCGCAGATTCCTTCCGGCGGAATGATCTGTTCCGGGCTTACAAAGTCGCCATGGAACGGCTTCGGACAGCATTCATATAAAGAACCGCGTCCCTCTCCGCTTGCTTCCAGACGGTTGTCAATGATAATTCCCGGCTGAAGGCTTCGAACCATGCTTACAAGATCGGTTGCTCCCCATTTTTCTCCTCTCATATCGTCGTAAGAGAAGTCAAACCAGATGATATCGATCTTTCCGTAATTTGTACAGATTTCTTCCACCTGATTGTAGAGATATTCCACATAACGGGAGAAATCACGGTTTTCATTGCCGCATTCCGGATGATTTCTCATCGGATGATTTTTATCCTGATAATGTGGATAATCCGGATGATGCCAGTCAAGAAGCGTGAAATAAATACCCACTCTCAGTCCCTCTTCACGGAGAGCCTCCACATATTCTTTGATAAGGTCCCTTCCTGCAGGCGTATTGGTTGCCTTATAATCCGTATACTTACTGTCGAACAGACAGAAACCGTCATGATGCTTTGCAGTCAGCACCACATATTTCATGCCGGCAGCTTTGGCTTCTTTTGCCCACTGTTTCGGATTATAGTCTCTGGCATCAAATTCTTTCATAAATGGAAGATATTCTTCCTCGGGAATTTCTTCAATACTGCGCACCCACTCTCCTCTTGCAGGGATGGAATAGAGACCCCAGTGGATGAACATACCAAAACGTGCATCCTGATACCACTCCACACGTTTATTATATTCATTTCTGTCAAACTCATATTTCTGATATTTATTTCTATCCTGATACATGATCATTTCCTCCTGAAATTTTATCCTTTAATTGCGCCCGACAACATACCTTTTTCAATCTGTTTATGGAAAAGAATGTAGATCAGCACCATTGGGATTACCGACATGACAACGAATGCGAACTGGTTTCCGATTTCCTGAGAATGGGTGGATGAGAAGTTCAGCATTGCGCGTGATACGGTAAAGAATTTAGAATCTGTCATCATGATCATAGAGAATACCAGCTCACTGTATCCTGCAATAAAGATGAAGATCGCTTCTGTAGCAACGATCGGTTTGCAGACAGGGAAAAGGATTCTCCAGAGAAGAGACCAGTTGCTGCAGCCATCTATGATCGCAGCCTCGTCCAGATTCCTTGAAATTCCGTCCATAAATCCTGTATACAGGAAGATCGCCTGCGACATATTGAATGCCACATAGATCAGGATCAGGAAGAACAGATTGTTCTTTGCATTCAGTCCTGTTGCAAGATTGTTGATCGGAATCAGAGTACAATGTACCGGAACCATAACACCGATCATAAAGAAAAGATATACGAATTTCAGGAATTTATAATCTTTTCTTGACAGAATATAGGCAGCCATCATACCAACCACCGTATTCGCCACTGTTGTCAGCGATGCCACGATCAGAGAGTTGGTAATGGTTCTCAGCGCATCCGCTGTCTTATTTGCATTAATATAGTTCTCAATCAGAAACTCTTTCGGCCAGCTCATCAGATTCAGATAAATTTCTGCTTTTGATTTAAACGAAGCCAGGATCGTAACTGCTACAGGGAACAGTGTCATAAACGTCCAGAAAATAGCAATGATATAAAGTACCACGGTTGCTGTGCGTACTTTGTGCTTATTCTTTTTACCAATTGTTTCTGCCATGATGATCCTCCTTTCTGCTACATTGCAAGATCCTTGTCTTCACGGAATATACGGTTTGTCACGATACTTAAGACAACCCCAAGAACAAGCAGGATCACACCATAAGCACTGCTTCGTCCAAAAAGTTTATAAGAAAAGCCCTGTGAATACAGCATGATTGACGGCGTAGAACTGATATCATTCGGGCCGCCTCGTGTCATAGCCCAGATAATATCAAATACCTTCAGACATCCGGTAATACACAGAATCGAAAAAACCTTAAAAGAGTTCTTCATCAGAGGCAGAGTGATATAACGGATTCTCTGCCATCCGGTTGCACCGTCCAGAGCTGCGGCTTCATTCAGGTCTTCCGGAATGGCTACCAGACCTGCCGCAAAAATCAGCATGTTGTATCCTGCATACATCCATTCATTAACCAGGATTACGATCCAGACGTTCAGCGTTTTTACGGTCAGCACATCCGGGAGGGGCATATCAATGCCCAGAAGGTTTTCAATCGCATGGAACACGCCGAAATTCGGATTCAGCATAAAGGTCCACATCAATGCAACCGCTGTGGTTCCCAGCATACACGGCAGGAAATAGCAGGTACGGAAAAAGCTTGTTCCCTTGATTTTGGACGTTACAAGAAGAGCCAGCCCGAATGCCAGCGGCATCAGGATTACAAAACCACCGATCATAAAGTAAAAACTGTTCAGCATCGCATTCCAGAACATTTTATCCGTCACGATCTTATAATAGTTTTCCATTCCAACCCATTCTTTTACTGCGCCGAACATTCCGTTCCATTTACGGAAGGAAAGGCTGAATGTATCAAACACCGGATAAATAATAAATACAACACAGATCAGAATGGCGGGAAGCAGGAACAGGATTGAAATTGTCAGGTCTTTCTTGTCCAGTTTCTGTTTTACTTTTGGTACTGTACTTTTTTTCGACATTCATATACCTCCTGTGAAACAAAAAGGGGAAGCAGACGCTTCCCCTTTTCCTATAGATTCAGTATCCGTTAACCCGGCGATTATTCATATGCAGACATCTTATCAACGATGTCGTCACCAACCTCCTGTGCGGAAGCGCCAGTTGCCAGAGCCTGAAGGGAATTACGGATAGTATCCATTGCTGCTGTATTTGTGTCATAGTTCGGAAGTTCCAGTTTAGATGCAGTGTTTTCAGCCATGATCTTGTTTACTTCATCCAGCAGATAGTTTCCGGTATCGATGGTAACTTTTTCTGCGTATGTTGTCGGGCTGTACTGACACTTTTCGTTGATTGCATCTACATTTGTCAGGTATTTGATGAATTTAACAGTTGCTGCGATTTCTTCTTCACTCTTGTTCAGAGTTGTGATGTAGTATGTATCAGATCCGCCGCCCATTTCTACTGTCTTGTAAGCTTCATCAATGTAAGGAACTCTTGTAACACCGATCTTCTGTGCATCGAAGAGTGTGGTGTCGGAATCGTTCTGGAAGTTACCACAGTTCCATGTTCCATCAACGGTGAAAGCAGCCTGTCCTGCTTCAAACATATTTCTCTCTGTGGAGAAATCTGTGCTGAGGATTGCATCGCCCCAGTAGCCGGCATCGATCATATCTTTCATCTTCTGATAGATTGCTACCATCTTTTCGCCATTGTATGCTTCTTTGTCCGTTGCAAGATCATCAGCGATTTCCGGTCCGTATGCCTTCAGAGCCATAGCGCTCATCAGGTGCTCATAGTGATAGTTATCTTTGTCAGAATAGTTGAACGGCTGGATTCCTGCTTCTTTCAGTTTGCCGCAGACTTCAACAAGATCATCCCAGGATTCCGGAACTTCTGCGCCGACCTGATCCAGATAATCTTTGTTGTAGTACAGACACAGCTGATAGGAAGACCACGGAATACCATAGGTTCCTTCATGTCCTTCAAACTGAGTGGTTTCCCATGCAAATTCCTGAACACCGTCATACCAATCCGGGTACTGTTCGAAATATGGGGTCAGATCCAGAATATATCCTGCATCTACATATTCTTTTGTACGGCTGCCGCCATACTGCAGGAATGCGTTCGGTACATCACCGGAAGCGAAGTCTGTAGTAAGTTTTTCTTCGTAATCAGCCTCAGCGGAAATACTTTCATCTTTTACATGAATTTTTCCTTCGTTCTCAGCATTGAACTGCTCCAGCTTCTCATAGTACCATTTGCTCTGTCCGTCGGTCTCGGAACCGCTGGTGTAACGGAATGCTACACGGATTTCAACATTGTCAAATTCCATGTTGTCTACATCGTAGTTTGCTTCTTCTGCATAAACTCCGGTTACTCCCACCGTTGACAATGCAGTCAGACCAGCCAGACAGATCGCAGCCGCTTTTTTGAATCGTTTCATAATCATTCCTCCTTGTTATGTGTTTATTATTTTGTTTCCGTTTTTGCAGCAATATGGGCAAATTGCCCATCATTTCGCTGTCTCAGTGTATTTATTGTAGCACTTTGCACGCATCTTGTCTATTGTTTTTTATCAAATTTTATTGTTTATTATTGTTTGTTATTGTTTTTGCATCACAAACTAACCGGTTGGTCTGTCCGGTTTGTCTGCCCGTTTTATTTGCCCGACCTGTTAATCGGTAATGTCCTCGAAGATCGGTTTTTCTTCCTCCAGCTCCAGGCATACACAGTAATTCTTTGCCTGATGGAGTTTTTCCGGAATCGTCACTTCGATCATGGAAAATCCCTCACATACAGTCGCTGTGCAGCATTCCAGTCTTTCTTCTGTTCCCGGCTCGCAGGCTGCATCCACAAGATATGCACCCTTCAGCTGATTTGCCACATTCAGAAGCTCAATACGAATTCTCGGTGACAGTACATGCACGTAAAGCTTGTACGGTTTTCTGGTAAATTCAAGTCCGGGGATTTCGTAGGGATAAATGCCCACGGTCTCTGTTCCGTAGATTGCTTCCGCATTTCTGGTCACATATTCGCCCACCTGATTCATCACTTCCACACAGGCTTCCGGCACGATTCCGTCTGCCATCGGACCCACATTCAGAAGATAATTTCCTCCTCTGCTCACGATTTTCAGCAGAAGGTGAAGGATGTCATCCGGTTTTTTCCAGTTTGTGTCAAACTTGTTGTAGCCCCAGGTATCATTTACGGTAGCAGGTACTTCCCAGTCTCCATCATATGGAAGTCTCGGAATGAAGTTGTCTCCGGTGGTCATATAGTCACCCTTCTGATGGCCAATACGTCCGCTGATCACACAGTCCGGTTTAATGCTCTTAACGAGATCACGAAGCTCTCCTGCCTCCTCTTCCGACATTCCCATCGGAGTATCGAACCAGATCAGAGAAATGTTGTCATAATTCTCCAGAAGTTCTTTTACCTGAGGTTTGCATTTTTCTTCAAAATAAGTACGGAATTCCGGTTTCCACTCATTTTTGTCATCGAATGCTTTCTTGTAGGCATTGTCATCATCCCAGTCCTGAGCCTGTGAATAGTAGATACCCATTCTGATCTCATATTTTTTACATGCGTCAGACAATTCTCTGAGAAGATCTCTTCCTGTTGCATCCTTTACATTAAATTTGCTGACTCCGGAATCATACATTGCAAAACCTTCATGGTGCTTGGCAGTAAGAACGATATATTTCACACCCCACTGTTCTTTCGCACGTTTTACAAATGCATCGGCATCGAATTTATCGGGATGAAATTCATTTTTCAGCTTTCTGTATTCCTCCCTGTCAATATTCAGATGGTTCTCGATCCACTCTGCAATACGGTCCGTTTTTGTAACCTCACCTGTTTTCGGATCCTTCCACTCTCCTGCAAGAATCGAATAAAGACCCCAGTGAATAAACAGACCATATTTCGCATCCTTGTACCACTGCTGTTTTGTATCTGCCATGATTGCACCCTCCTTGGCCGATTTTCTTCATAGATCCATTTTGATGGCTCCAAAAGTAAATCGTTTCGTTTTTTGATGGTTTTATCTTATCTCATATCCATATTTTTTTCAATGCTTTCTATTTTGTTTTATTCATTTTTACTATTTTAACAAATTCTTTTTTTTATTTTTGTGCACTTTTTTCCTTGTTAAATGTTAAACGTTTCACCTTTGTAACTGGTTTTTCTAAAAAAGCACTGAAGACCTGTTTCAGTCCTCAGTGCCCTCTTTTACGGAAGTATTTTCCGTACGGAATCTCTCTCTATAAATGTGGGTTTGAGCCGGATTTTCCTTGGAAAATCTGTATAATCTCCGTTCATCCTTTGAAGGAGAATCCTGCATACTTCATCCGCCAGCTCTTTCAGAGGCTGTTTCACCGCCGTAAGCTTTGGACGGACCATCAGCGAAAGCTCAAAATCATCAAATGTTACAACAGACAGATCCTCCGGAATACGGATTCCCAGCTCGTAAACAGCCTCCATAGCGCCCATGCACATCACATAATTGGTAATAAACACGGCCGTCGGCCGTTTCGGAAGCGCCCATATTTTCTTAATGCATTCATAGCCGCCATCATATTTAAAGCTGCCGTCCACAAAGTATTCTTCCCGAACAGGAAGCCCATAATCCTCTATCACGCGAAGATATCCACGAAGTCTTTCGGACGCGGTCACATATTTCTCCGGTCCGCATACGACTGCTATATCACGATGGCCCGCGTTGATCAGATATTCCATGGCCTGATAAGAGCCGCCTGCGCAGTCCACCTGCACGCAGTCCATTTCCATGTCCGTATAGCATTCCTCCATAATCACGACAGGAATTCCACATTCATATGCCCGCCGCAGGCAATCCTCCGAATTTCCCGACGCCGTCACAATGATCCCGTCCACACCGGCTCCGACAACAAAATCCATGTATTCTCTCACGGTTTCTTTCGTGCCGCATTCTGTATTCAGATAGATCAGAGAATAGCCCTGGCTCCACATCCGGCGCTCTATTTCATCCAGAAGCCTTGATGTGTGCGGGTTATCTCCGGTTCCGGTCAGAAGCCCCACCCGATAGGTTCTGGAAGTACGGAGCCCCCTTGCAGCCGTATTTGGAGAATAATTCAGCTTCCGAATCGCCGCTTCAATCGCTTCTTTATTTTTCCGTCGGACTTTTCCGCCGTTTAAATACTTGGAAATCGTGGATATTGCAACATTTGCTTCCTTCGCAACATCCTTAATCGTCACTCCCATATGCTCCTGCTTTCTTTTCCTACACGCCTTTTCAGCGAAGTATGAAATATGTTTATGTTCCCATTATACCCGACATCTTTTCCTAAATCAACCACTCCGAAAGGACCATGGACCGCAAATCTCCTCTGTGTTTTTTCACAGGGAAGTTTCTTTCACGGCTTGTGACTTCACGTGATACATGGTAAGATGTAAACAGAACTATGATCCTGTTATTTGATTTTCAGAAAGAGGTCCCCATGAACATCACAATCAAAGATATCGCCCGTGAAACCGGTCTTTCCACGGCAACGATTTCAAAATATCTGAATAATAAACAGATTCGAAAGGAAAACCGGATCCTCATCGAAGAAACCATTCGCCGACTGGATTACAGGCCCAACCGTACCGCACAGATCCTTCGTACCAAAAAGACAAGAACGATTGGCATCCTGATCACAGACCTGGGAGCTTATTTCTGGGCCTCTCTGATCAACGCCATCACACAGTATTTTGTCAAATATCATTACACTGTGATCACCTGCTCCTGCACCTTCGATCCCGATAGGGAAGCCAATGCCATCCAGGATCTGATCTCCCAGAATCCGGATGGAATCATCATTCTGCCCCGCGACAAAGAAGATAATATGTATCAGATGATTCAGGACGCCGGCATACCCATTGTTCTGGTCGATATCATTCCTTCCGGTTATGAGGAACGCCCGGTGGACTGCGTCACCTCTGACAATTACAACGGCG
>CAMBYR010000041.1 GCA_945872375.1 uncultured Blautia sp.
CAGGTATTTATATTCAATCTCAAATTCCTCAAAGGAAAGATCATCCATATAAATAATAAAACGATAATTCCTGTTTTTGATCTGGGCAATCACATCATTCAGATCCTGGAACTGATGCTTATAGACCTCGATGATTCGAAGGCCCTGGTCATAATACCGGTTCAGAATCCCCTTGATACTGGAGGATTTTCCGGTTCCCGCGTCACCGAAAAGCAGGCAGTTGTTGGCTTTTCTTCCATGTACAAAGGCTTCCGTATTTTCAATGAGCTTCTTCTTCGGAATCTCATATCCCACCAGATCCTCAAGCTGCACATGGGCAATTCTGGTGATCGGCTCCACGACCACATGATCATCGGCGTCATGGGCAATCCGGAATGCCTTGTGAAGTCCCAGCTTTCCCACACCGAAATCCTTGTAAAACTGCACCATATCCGCCATAAATTCCTCTGTGGAGGCTGCCGAGGCAAGGGTTTTGCTCAGCTGGCAGATCCTGTCACGGATACGGGAATTAAACATCTTGCTGTTGCCGTCAATGTTCTGATAGCTTTCCATGATTCTGCAGCAGTTTGTTCCAAATACCCGATCCAGGATTTCCAGATCAAAATCATATAACTCTTTGAAAATACAAAAATCATTCATGGCAAGATCATTGATGCTGCCATTTACAGCTCCCCGGATCTCGCTGGCGGTGCTGAACGCATTTTCATGATTTACCAGCAGAAACGTCAGATAGTTGTGCCACAGATTGCCGGAAAAGCCATAGTCGCCTGCCAGCTCCACAAGTCCGTTTACACATTCAAAAAATATGTTTTTCTGCTGCTCCTGTTCTTCCTTTGTTCCACTTTCACAGACATTCATTAACGCTGTCATTTTATCAAGAATCTCTCCGTACTGAAAATCACGGTAGAGAATACACTCATGAATTCTGGTCATTTTCTCTTTTCTCCTCTGATTCCCTGTTTCATTTTTACTGCATCGTCATTTCATAACAACCCAGCACACGCATGCGGTTGGCCTCTGCCTTCAGACCGCGAAGGGCATTTTTCACGGCACTGTCCGCAAGATTTCCTTCAAAATCCACAAAGAAACGATACTCCCAGGTTTTTTCCGGAATAGGGCGGGATTCGATCTTCGTCATATTCAGACCATTATATATGATATGAGAAAGCATATTGTAAAGAGTACCGCTTTCGTGAGGAAGCTCAAAACAGATGCTGATTTTTCGGGCATCCCTGGTATAAACAGGTTTCCTTCCAACAATAATGAATCTGGTCACATTGTGGCCGTTATGGCAGATATGCTCTGCCAGTACCTGCAGGCCAAAGACCTTCCCTGCTTCCCGGCTTGCAATGGCTGCCCGGGAGGTGTCTCCCTCATCCCGGACTTTTTTTGCCGCCACCGCGGTATTTTCCACCTTCACTGTTTTCCACTCCGGATGGTCTTCCAGATATTTGCTGCACTGCGCCAGCCCCTGTGGGTGCGAATACACTGTATGGATCTCTTCCGGTTTTGTACCGGGAAGCCCCAAAAGAACATGATCCACACGAATCGTCTGCTCTCCCACGATATAAAGACTGTATTCCGTAAGAAGATCGTAAATATCCGCCACGATCCCTGCCGTGGAATTTTCAATAGGAAGGACCGCATAATCCGCTTTTCCCGCTGAAACCTCTTCCATCGCATCGCGCCATGTCTTCACATGATAGCTGTGAATCGTCTCATCAAAATATGCCCTCATGGCTGCATAGCTGTAGGCTCCTTCCACTCCCTGAAAGACCACACGGGAATTTTTCAGGGAGAGCTGTTCCACTTCCGTAAAATCGGATTCCTCTTCGATGCCCCTGTTCGTAAGAAGCTGATACTGGCGTTTTCTGCTGATCGCCATGATCTGCTGAAAAAGCTCCTGCGCGCCAAGCTTATTGAATTCTCCGTGGGCCTTGTCTCTGAGGGAAGCGATTTTGGAGCGCTCCCGTTCCGGATCCAGAACCTTTTTTCCTGTCGCAATTTTATATTCGGCAACATCCTCACAGACCTTCATTCTTCTTTCAAAAAGTGCAATCATCTGATTATCGATGTCATCTATTTCATTTCTGCAAATCTGTAAATCAATCATGTCATTTATCCTCTCGTTTTTTCCCTGCGATCCTTGTCAGCTCCCCGATAAAAGAAAGAGAACCGAAGGCCAGGATCACATCGTCCTTTCCGGCCAGCGCGATTGCCTTGTCCACGGCTTCCTCAAGGCTTCCAGCCGCCTCGGCATCCGTACCGGCTTCCCGGACTGCTTCTGCCAGCTCCTTTGCCGGAAGAGCCCTGGGATTTCCCGGCGTTGCCACTGTCAGGATTTTCTTTGCATAGGAATGCGTCAGAGAAATCACCTGACGGTAGTCCTTATCCCGAAATACCCCCATAATAAAGTAAATGGTTCTTCCCTTCAGATACTGTTCCATGGAATCCCGCAGTTTCTCCGCTGCTGCCGGATTATGAGCTCCATCCACCAGAAACAGCGGTTCCTGACCGATTACCGTAAACCTTCCGCCCCAGACCGTATGGCAAAGTCCGTATTTTCGTGCTTCCATCGGCACGGGATATCCCCTCTGCCCCAGCACCTCCATCACATTCAGCGCCAGTACGGCATTTTCGATCTGGCAGGTTCCCGACAAAGAAAGGGTCCACTCTTCTCCGCGGTACCGGAAGCTCTGTCCGAAGCAGTCGGCAGAGATGGGCTCTGCTTCAGAAGGATCCGCGATATACAGCGGCACGCCTTCCCTTTCGCATTGTTCCCGGATCACCGCCATGGCTTCCGGTTTCTGAGCTGCGGCAACAGCTGCCGTACCACGTTTGATGATCCCGGCTTTTTTCTCTGCGATTTCTTTCAGCGTCGTCCCGAGAAATGCCTGATGGTCAATACTGATGGATACAAGCACGGAAAGAACCGGTGCCGCGATCACATTGGTGGCATCCAGATTTCCTCCCAGTCCCACTTCCAGAAGAACAAGATCACAGTTCTGATCTTTGAAATATAAAAAAGCGGCCGCAGTCTCGATCTCAAAAGGTGTGGGATGTCCCAGTCCTTCTGCCGTCATGGTATCGATCACTTTGGCAATTTGCGTAATATAGCCGGCAAACTGTTCCCGGCTGATTTTTTCTCCGGCTGTTTCCAGCCGTTCACGATATGAATAAATGGTCGGAGAAATATATCTGCCCACACGATATCCTGCTGCAGTCAGCGATGCGTACAGATACGCTATGACAGAACCTTTTCCATTGGTTCCTGCGACGTGAATATATCTGGAATCATTCTGAGGATTCCCCAGACGATTTAACAGTTCTTTCATATTGGCAAGGCCAAGCACGCTTCCGTACTGCTGTGCGTCTTCTATGTAGGCCCGGCTCTCTTGATAGTCCATGAATGTGCTCCTGTTCCGGAGGATTTTTCCAATAAAATCCCCTCGTTTTTAATTGAAATAATAATAGCATTCGTGAATGATTTTTTCAAGGTGGGCAATAATAGAAAAAGACAAAATAAACGTGAAATCTATATAAAAGTCTGCAAAAGAACTGAGGTTTATAAATATGAAGCACAATTTTTTCCTCTGCGGTTCCATAGGCTGGTGTCTGGAGGTTTTCTGGACCGGATGTCATGCTCTCCTGAGGGGCGAACCAACCATGATGGGCAAAACCTCCCTTCTGATGTTTCCGATTTACGGATGCGCCGCTCTCATCAGGCCCCTTTATCATAAAATATCTTCCATCCCCGTGTTTTTTCGGGGATGTATTTACACGGTCGGAATCTATGCTGCCGAATTTATCAGCGGTACACTGCTCACCAGTCTTGGAATCTGTCCCTGGGATTACAGCAAAACGCCTTTTCATTATAAGGGCATCATCCGTTTTGACTATGCACCGGTCTGGTTTCTCACAGGATTACTTTTCGAGAAAATACTTACGAAATCTTCTTGAAAAAAACTCCCATGTATTATATCATGGAGAGAAGGAAATTTTTCCTGCATACGAACACATCCAAAAGAAAATGGAGGTATCCTATGAGACACTTAATGAGCCCGCTGGACTTTTCCGTAGAAGAGCTTGACAAGCTTCTGGATCTGGCCAACGACATTGAACACAACCCGAAGAAATATGCGCACACCTGTGACGATAAGAGACTTGCCACTTTATTTTATGAGCCAAGTACACGTACCCGTCTCAGTTTTGAAGCAGCAATGATGAATCTGGGAGGAAAAGTTCTCGGATTTTCCACCGCAGATTCCAGTTCCGCAGCAAAAGGCGAAAGCGTTGCTGATACTATTCGTGTTACATCCTGCTATGCAGATATCTGTGCTATGCGCCACCCAAAAGAAGGTGCTCCGCTGGTAGCATCCATGTCATCTACCATTCCTGTAATCAACGCCGGAGACGGCGGTCATCAGCATCCCACTCAGACTCTTACCGATTTGCTTACCATCCGCTCCCTCAAAGGACGTCTGGACAACCTGACGATCGGTCTGTGCGGCGATCTGAAGTTCGGCCGTACCGTACACTCCCTGATCGAGGCACTGGTACGCTATGAAAATGTGCAGTTCGTACTGATCTCCCCTGAGGAGCTCCGTATCCCCAGCTACATCCGCGAAGATGTACTGAAGCGAAACAACATCTCCTTCACCGAAGTAGAACGTCTGGAGGATGCCCTTCCTGATCTGGATATCCTTTACATGACCCGTGTCCAGAAGGAACGCTTCTTCAACGAAGAAGATTATGTGCGCATGAAAGATTTCTACATCCTTGACAAACAGAAAATGGAGCTTGCCAAAGAGGATATGTTTATTCTGCATCCTCTTCCCCGTGTCAATGAAATCGCCGTGGAAGTGGATTCCGATCCAAGAGCGGCATATTTCAAACAGGCACAGTACGGCGTATATGTTCGTATGGCACTGATTCTTACATTACTGGAGGTGGATGTATCATGTTAAACGTAGGCGCACTGAGAGAAGGCTTTGTACTGGACCACATCAAGGCAGGCAAGGCCATGACCATTTATCACGATCTGAAGCTTGATAAACTGGACTGTACCGTAGCCATCATCAAAAATGCCCGCAGCAACAAAATGGGCAAAAAAGATATCATCAAAGTGGAATGTCCTATCGAAGATCTGGATCTGGATATCCTTGGATTTATTGACCACAATATCACCGTCAACATTATCAAGGACGAAAAAATCGTAGAAAAGAAGGAGCTGAAGCTTCCCAAACAGGTAGTCAATGTGATCAAATGCAAGAATCCCCGCTGCATTACCTCAATCGAGCAGGGGCTTGATCATATTTTCCTTCTTGCTGACCCGGAAAGAGAAGTTTACCGCTGCAAATACTGTGAGGAAAAATACAGAGGAAAGAGAAACAAATAAATAAGCCCGCGAGGATTGTTCCCTATGGAAACACTTTTTATTGTCATTCCCGCCTATAATGAAGAGGCAAATATCCGTCAGGTGATCGAGGACTGGTATCCGGTTGTGGAAAAGTATCATGGAGACCAAAAGTCCCGTCTGGTGATCATTGATGACGGCAGTAAGGACCGTACATACCAGATTGTACAGGAATACGCCGCTGCCAGACCGCTTTTGACTCCCGTCACAAAGAAAAACGGCGGACACGGACCGGCTGTACTGACAGGTTACAATTACGCACTGGAGCACGGAGCCGATTATATTTTTCAGACAGACTCCGATGGGCAGACCCTTCCCGAAGAATTTGATCCCTTCTGGGAGCAGAAAAATGACTGGGATATGCTGATCGGTCTTCGAAAAGGCCGCCAGGACGGATTTTCCAGAATTGTGGTGACAAAAACGCTGAAGGCCGTCATCCGTCTCTGTTTTGGAGTTTCTGCCGCAGATGCCAACACTCCCTACCGGCTGATCAGGTCTGATGTGTTGAAAAAGTATATTTCCCTGATCCCTCAGGATTTTTTCCTCTCCAATGTACTGCTTTCTGTCATTTTTGAGAAAAAAGGCTGCAGGGTAAAATACCTTCCGATCACATTCCGTCCCCGCCAGGGAGGCGTAAATTCCATCAACCTCAAACGGATCGTAAAGATTGGAATCAAGGCCCTCCGGGATTTCCGTCAGATCAACAGACAGCTTTAATGCCGGATTGAGAGAAATTATGGAAAAAAACCGTCAAAACTGTAATTCAGTTCTGACGGTTTTTTTTACGCAAGCCGGTCGATAAGCCGGGTTATGTCGTTGGATGATCATCTATCTAGGCCAACCGTTGCCGGAAGGCTCAAGCGACCCACCTGAAAGCACGACGGGCAGCCGTATCGCTTTCTTCTCGGTCTTGCTTCGAATGGAGTTTACATGTGCCCTGCCTGTTACCAGCCAGGCGGTAGTCTCTTACACTGCCTTTCCACCCTTACCTTCCGAAGGAAGGCGGTTTATTTCTGTTGCACTGGTCTGGGAGTCACCTCCACCGGACGTTATCCGGCATCCTGCCCTGTGAAGCCCGGACTTTCCTCGTCTGTACCCTTTCGTCTGTACAGCCGCGATCACCTGGCCGACTTGCGCAAGTGTTATTCTAGCACGTAATTTTCAGATTGTAAAGAACTTATCAAACATCAAAACAGCTTCCGCCCACAAATTCCCGAAGAATGGAATTGTGCGGAATATCTTCTGAGGGCACTGCCACAAAATAATCGAAAAACTTCAGAAGGCGCTTGGCCTCTACGTACTCCGGTTCATCCTTGTCGATTCCGAACAGGAGCGGTTCCGCATAAACCTTCAGGCAGGCCAGTTCATACACCAGAGCGGAATTGAACATCACATCCGCCTCCTCCTGGAACGGGAAGATATTTTCTTCCTCTCCCCGCCTTACGGAAGGCCAGCGGGCAATGGTCTCTTTTGCCGAAGTACCTCTTGTTCTGGCATCCCGGACAATCCTCCGGATCAGACGTCCGTCTGTGGTAGGAATCCGATTGTGCTCGTCGATATTTAACTGTGTCAGCGCACTGATATAAATCTTGAATTTGTATTCCTTCGGAAGCGCATAGCTGAGCTTGTCATTAAGCCCGTGAATGCCTTCGATCACCAGCACATCCTCTTTTCCAAGCTGGAGAAAATCTCCTTTATATTCCCGCTGTCCCGTTTTGAAATTGAATACCGGAAGCTCCACTCTTTTTCCTTCCAGAAGATCCAGCATATCCCTGTTGAACTGCTCCACATCAATGGCTTCCAGACATTCATAATTCTTTTCGCCGAATTCATCCAGAGGCGTATGCTCCCGATTCACAAAATAATTGTCCACGGCAATGGGATGCGGCTTCATGCCATGGGCCGTAAGCTGAATGGACAGTCTGTGGGAAAAGGTGGTCTTTCCGGAGGAAGACGGTCCGGCGATCATGATAAACTTCTTGTTTCCTTCCTGGACGATCCGCTGGGCGATCCTGGATATTCTGGCCTCCTGCAGTGCCTCCTGAACCAGAAGGATATTGCGGATTCCCTCCTTTGTAATGCGGTCATTGAGATCTCCCACACAGGCAATATCCATTTTTTCAATCCATTCCTGGGATTCCTTCTGTACCCGGAAGATCTTTTCCTCCGGCGCAAAGGGCGGAATCATATCCGGCTGCCCGCATTCCGGAAGCAGCAGCACGAATCCTTCATCATAAAGTTTCAGATCAAAATAGCGGATATAGCCTGTATGGTTTGCCATAAATCCGTAAAAATAATCTTCAAAATCCTCAATGCTGTAGAGATTCACCCTGGATACACGCCGATAGCGGAAAAGCTTTTCCTTATCGTACATCCGGTACCGGTGAAAACGGCTGATCGCATCATCGGTGCTGACGGATTTTTTGATGATCGGTATTTTCGCATCCACAATTTCAATCATTCTCTCCTTTACCCGATCCAGGAATTCCCGGCAAAGCTCTGCCTTTCCGGACATGGTAAAATAAAATCCGGAGCCCATGGAATAATGAATGATCACCTTATCCACATTTTCGTTTCCGGCCGTATCGTAAATCGCCTTTAAGAGAATCAGACAGGCACTTCTTCTGTAGGTTTCATGTCCGATCTGGTCTTTGGTCGTTACAAAGGTCAGGGTGCAGTTCTTCTTCAGCCGTTTATGAAGCTCTCTGAGCTTCCCGTTCACCATTACAAGAATAATGGGTGCTTCCGTGGTTCCTTCAAATTCTCCGACAATCTCCGCATAAGTGGTACCGGCAGGATATTCCCTGACAGTATCTCCAATCGTTACCTGGTACATTTTCTGTTCCATGATGCCCCTCCTTTCGGATTATTTTAAGCTCATACGTAACTGTTCAGTGTCTTCACAGTTACGCTCATACAATGAGTGTGTATGGATGTCTGACCGCCGCGGCAGACAGCGTCAGCTCCGGAAAAGCCAAAGCAAGCTGCTGCTTCATGGCTTCCATAAAAATATACTCTGTCCCGTAATGCCCTGCATCGATCAGACAGATTCCCTGCTCCACGGCATCCAGCCCCGTATGGTGATCAATGTCTCCGGTGACATAAACCTCTGCCCCAAAAGCAAGTACATCCTCCATCAGACTTTTTCCGCTGCCTGTACAGACAGCGGCCCGTTCCACCTCTTTTTCAGGATCTCCATAAACACGTACCTCCGGAATCCCGAAGGCCTTTTTTACGTGTTCGGCACATTCCCTTAAAGACATTTTATGCGGAAGAAGTCCGAAACGTCCCAGTCCCTGCCCTTCTTCCGTCACTGTCAGGATTTCCTGTTCCCGAAGCTTTAGACGGTCCGCGCTGAGCTTTGCCATTCCAAGAATATCATAATTTGTATGCATGGCATAATAGGCTATGCCATTGCGAATCAGGGACAGAACCTTTCTTCCCTGAAAATCATGATTATTGATTTTTTTCATACCTTTAAAAATCATGGGATGATGAGTGATGATCATATCTGCTCCCGCATCCAGCGCTTCCGAAAGCGTATCTTGGGTCAGATCCAGTGCGAGAAACACATGCGTAACCTCCCGGGTGTCATCTCCCACCAGAAGCCCCACATTGTCCCATTCCTCTGCTGAGGAAGCCGGGTAGCGGCTTTCCAGCCATGCAGTCAGTTCATTTACTTTCATATCGTTTCAAAGCAGCTTCCAGAAGCTGTGTTTCCTCCATGACTTCTTTTTTTCGTTCCCGCGCCTGACAGCCGGGAGCATCTTCAAGCCTCTTAAGGATCTCCTGCCGGATCCGGAATTCCCGTTTCAGATATTCCAGAAGAACCGGATGAACCTGTTCCAGAAGAAGCTTTCCAAACCATTCCTCCTCAGGAGTCCATACCGGCATCCCGTCTCTTTCGGCCTGTACGGCCTTCATCATCGGGTAAAACTTCCCGTCCTCCTGAATGATGTTTTCCTGCACGATCTCCCAGCCCTCCCCTCGGAGGAACCTTCGAAAATGCCGGATATCAGACTGGGGTTGCAGGATCAGTTCCCGGAAACTGTCCAGAACAGGGCGGCCCTCCGTGAGGATCTTTTCCATCAGGGGCCCTCCCATCCCGGCAATGACCAGGGTGTCCCCCTCTCCCGGCTTCAGCTTCTGAAGTCCGTCGGAGAGGCGGGTCTGTATGTATTCTCCAAGATCAAATGCATCAATATGCTCCCGGGCTCTGGATAAAGGTCCTTTCCGCACATCCATGGCAAGTGCACAGGGAATTTTCTTCTCCAGCACCAGGTACACCGGCAGATATCCATGATCACAGCCCACATCTACCAGCCGGTTTCCTTCTGTTACCATTTCCGCAATGGCGGACAAACGTAAGGATAACTGCATTCCCTCTCTCCTTAATCCAGATAATCCCTGAGTTTTCTGCTGCGGCTCGGGTGACGGAGCTTACGGAGAGCCTTTGCTTCGATCTGACGGATACGCTCTCTGGTTACATTAAACTCCTTGCCTACCTCCTCGAGAGTACGGGCACGGCCGTCATCCAGGCCAAAGCGGAGACGCAGCACCTTCTGCTCCCTTTCTGTCAGGGTGCAGAGCACTTCATTTAACTGCTCCTTCAGAAGACTGAACGCTGCAGCGTCCGCCGGTACAGGCACATTGTCGTCCTGGATGAAATCGCCAAGATGACTGTCTTCCTCTTCTCCAATAGGTGTTTCCAGAGAAACCGGTTCCTGAGAGATCTTCAGGATCTCGCGGACACGTTCCACGGACATATCCATTTCAACAGCGATTTCCTCCGGGGTAGGTTCCCGTCCTTTTTCCTGCAGCAGCTGACGGGAAACACGGATCAGTTTGTTGATCGTTTCCACCATATGAACCGGAATACGGATAGTTCTCGCCTGATCGGCGATGGCTCTTGTGATTGCCTGACGAATCCACCAGGTTGCATAGGTACTGAACTTATAACCTTTTCGGTAATCAAATTTTTCCACAGCCTTGATAAGCCCCAGATTCCCCTCCTGGATCAGATCCAGGAACAGCATTCCACGGCCCACATACCGTTTTGCAATACTGACTACCAGACGGAGATTGGCCTCTGCAAGACGTTTTTTCGCATTCTCGTCTCCCAGCTCCATCTTCTTTGCCAGCTCAATCTCCTCATCCGCCGTCAGAAGGGGAACCTTGCCGATTTCCTTCAGATACATGCGGACCGGATCTTCGATGCTGACACCTTCCGGAACGGAAAGGTCAATCTTCTCCATATCAATTTCTTCTTCATCATCCAGCTTCTCGATATCTACATCGTCATCCAGAATCAGATCATCCACGTTTTCTGTGGTACGCAGAACATCCACTCCGCTGGCTTCCAGAAAATCAAAGACCTTTTCCATCATCTCCACTGTCAGAGCCTGGTCTTTGAAGAAATCGTTGATTTCCTGATATTCCAGCACATTTTTTTTCTTTTTTGCAAATTCCAGAAGTTCTACCAGTTTTTCACTGAATTTACCCATATTGGTTTCCATAGGTGCTTTGTACCTCCATGTTTTATAGTTTTGCCCTATTCAAAAGAAATATGCAGTTTCTGTCTGTTTCGTCCAAGTTCTTCCAGATCTTTTTTTGCCTTGACAAGTTTCTGGAGCCCCTGGATATCGGAAGGATCCCAGGTCCGGTTCTGTTCCGCCAGACTTTCTTCACGGATCCGAAGGAGTGCATCGGCAAAAGCCCTGTTCTGCTCCTCCTCTGTTTCCAGATGGATCTCTGCATTGAGAAGGGAAGTCACTTCTCTCTGCTCTTCGCTGTCAGGAAAGGCGTTCAAAAGACGGGCCGGCGTCATCACACCTTCCTCTTCCTTCTGCTGAAAAAGCATTTCCGCCACCTGCCGGTAAAGGGGAACCACAAAATCTGACGGTGACAGATAGGTTCTGACCGTGTCAAAGATTCCCGGATAATTTACCAGCCAGGTAAGCATCAGCTTCTGTGCCTTTTCTGCGGCTGTTTCTTTTTTCTTTTTTTCCGTACCGGCGTTTTTGGGCTGAACCCGCTGCTCTGCACGGGTTCCTTTCATAGCAAGAGTATTTACCCGTTTTCGAAGGTCTTCGCTGCTGATGCCATAAAGGCTTCGGTATTTTTTTACAATGGCCTCTATATAAAGATTCCGCTCCAGTTCATCCTTCAGTTCCAGAAGCATTTCCGCGCAGCGTTCAAAAAAGCGGTTCTGCCCCTGGGGCTCTTCCATGGGAAATTCCTCTTCCGCAATGTTCACGCGGAACATAAAGCTGTCCATCGCTTCGGAAAGCCTTTGTTCAAAGGCCTCCGCGCCCAGATTCTTAATGAATTCGTCGGGATCCTTATACGGTTTCAGGCTGACCACACGGGAATTGACACCTGCCTCCCGCAAAATGGGAATGGCGCGAAGCGCTGCCCTGATTCCTGCTTCATCGCTGTCATAGATCAGAAGCACCTCCC
>CAMBYR010000042.1 GCA_945872375.1 uncultured Blautia sp.
AATCGATGAACTGGTAGAGTCCGTGAAACTGGACGCTATCAAAGAAGAGAAGAAATTAGAAAAGCCTTTTACTCCGGATGTAAAGAAAGAATCTGCACCGAAAGCAGCTCCTGCAGAGGAGAAGAAGCCGGTGAAGAAAGAAGCTGTACAGGTGGAGAAGGCATCTGAAGAAGCACCTGCAAAGGCAGCAGCGCCAAAGGAAAGACCTGCAAGGGATTTCCAGGGCAAAGCAAAGCCTGCACGTGAGAAACAGCCAAGAGCTCCAAAGGAGCGTCAGCCGAAGGAAACACGTGAGAGAGCACCGAAGCAGGGCAGACCGATAGAGATCCTCAGCGATCCGGAGAAGATCAGAGAGGTTGAGGAGAGAGCAGTCGTATTTCTTCGTGACGTATTCGGCTCCATGGATCTTGGAGAATTGGAGATCACATCGAAATACAACACTGCAGACGGTTCTCTGGATGTGGATTTTGAAGGTGAGGATATGGGTATCCTCATCGGAAAAAGAGGCCAGACACTGGATTCTCTTCAGTATCTGACAAGCCTTGTGGTAAACAAAGGCGAGTCTACCTACATTCGTGTAAAACTCGATACCGAGGACTACAGACGCCGTCGTAGGGAAACTCTGGAGAACCTTGCAAGAGGAATCGCCTTCAAGGTAAAGAAAACCAGAAAACCGGTAGTTCTGGAACCGATGAATCCGTACGAAAGAAGGATCATCCATGCATCTCTGCAGGGCAACCGCTATGTAGAGACAGTCAGTGAGGGAGAAGAACCTTACAGACATGTAGTAGTAAAACTGAAACGCAATAATTGATGATCCACCGATAAAGCTATAAGCCGTATCCCGGAGCGTAAGCTCCGTGGGTACGGCTTTTTTGTATGGAACTGAAAATTAAAAATTATCATTGCAATCTCCGCAACAATTCTTTATAATCATTGAAGAGCAAATAACAAAAGATATTTCTGCAGCGGACATCCGGAATGCAGAGATTAGAGCGTATTTGAAAAATCATTCCCGCAATCTGCACGCCCCACTTTGCGGTATATTTTGCCCGAATTCGGTTGTCGTAGCCCGCTACGACGCCCTCATCCGAACAAAATCTCCCACAAATTGTGACGCACATCTTGCAGAAAGCCTTTTTCAAACACGCTCTAGCATTATAAATATGGAAACTGACAGAAGATGTTATTCTAGGTGAAAGCGTGAATAACACGTGTTTTTTGCGTGTAAAAAGCTTTTCCGGAGTAACATTTTTGCGTTTAACCGGATGCTTTTATCCGCTGGACCAGGATAAACGGCATGGCAGCGATCAGCTGCAGTGTGATATAGCGGATGCTTTTATCCGTTTGACAAAGGAGAGTGAAAAATGGAAGAGACAACGATTGCTGCGATTTCCACAGCCATGAGCGCATCGGGAATCGGGATCGTCAGGATCAGTGGCCCGGAGGCTTTTGAGATCGCATCCGGAGTATACCGTTCCAAGGGTGGAAAAAAATCTCTGAAAAACGTCCCAAGCCACACCATCCATTATGGATATATTTATGATAACGAAGAAATGGTAGACGAAGTGCTGGTCATGGCCATGCGCGGACCACGGACATACACAGGAGAAGATACCATAGAAATCGACTGCCACGGCGGCGTTTTAGCTATGAAAAAGGTACTGGAAACTGTGCTGAAAAACGGAGCCATTATTGCCGAGCCGGGAGAATTTACCAAGCGTGCATTCCTCAATGGAAGGATCGATCTTTCCCAGGCGGAGGCCGTTATGGACGTGATACAGTCCAAAAATGAGTACTCATTAAAGAATTCTGTAGGACAATTAAAAGGTTCAGTCCGAAAAACTGTACAGCAGATCAGAGAAAAACTACTGTACCATATAGCGTATATTGAATCGGCATTAGACGATCCGGAGCACTATGATCTGACAGGATATTCGGAAGAATTAGAGCAGATCGTAGCAGAAGAAAAAGAAAAAATACAGAACCTGTTAAAAACAGCCGGAGACGGAAAGATCATACAGGAAGGTATCCGGACCGTGATCCTGGGCAAGCCGAACGCAGGGAAATCTTCTCTGCTGAACCTGCTTCTGGGAGAGGACAGAGCCATCGTGACCGATATCGCAGGAACCACCAGAGACGTACTGGAAGAGTATATCAACCTGCATGGGATCACATTAAAGATCGCTGACACAGCTGGAATCCGCCAGACAGAAGACATCGTAGAGAAAATTGGCGTATCCAAAGCCAAAGAAATGGCAGCAGACGCAGACCTGATCCTCTATGTCGTAGATTCCTCCGTACCGTTAGATGAAAACGACGAAGAAATCATAAAAATTTTGCAAGAGAAAAAGACAATTGTCCTCTACAGCAAGACAGACCTTGAATCTGCTATAGATATAGAGGATTTAAAGAGCAGAATAAACCAGCCGGTGATCCCGATCTCCGCAAAAGAAGAAACCGGGATCACAGACCTGGAAGAAAAAATCCGGGAAATGTTCTTCAGTGGGGAGATTGACTTCAATGATGAAGTCTACATCACCAATGAACGCCACAGACAGGAGCTTTTAAAAGCACAGGAAAGTCTTTCTCTGGTAGAAAATAGCATAGAAAGCGGAATGCCGGAGGATTTTTATTCCATAGACCTGACAGATGCATACGAAAGTCTGGGACGGATTCTGGGAGAATCACTTGGGGAAGACCTTGTTAATGAGATATTTTCTAAATTTTGTATGGGGAAATAATAACCGCATGGGCTGCGGAGGCCCCGGCCGAATGGCCGCATGGATTGCGGAATCCCGGCCGTATATGCCGCATGGATTGCGGAACTCCGGTCGTATAACCGCATAGGCTGCGGCCTCCGGCTGTATGGCACATAGGCTGCGGCCCCGCAGAGGGTAGATCACATTGAAATGTGAGAAAACCGCAAAGGGGCACAAGGCCGCGCCCCTCTGCACACCCCTGGGCCTTTTTTATATAGTGCAGCGATTGTGGAATGCTGAAAGAAACTAACTTGTGTCTGTATGCTTCTGTACTGGCAATTCAACACTGAGCCGAAATATGGCAGACGGAAGCAGGAATAACCCCGCAGACGTGCATCGCACGTCGAGAACCTCATTACAGTTCCACTGCAACCCCCTCGGCACAACGTTTCACATCCAATACCGAAGCATACAGACAAAAGTCAGCACCGTATCACACACCACAACCCAAGAACTCCTAAAAAAAAGCCCGAGGGGTGTGCAGAGGGGCCGTGGCTTTACGGCCCCTTTGCGGTTTTCCACAGCTTCCCAAAGCAAAAAAACCAGGCCCTCTGTCAAGAAAGTAAAAATAAAACCAAAAACCAACCACACAATAAACAAAGAAAAAGAAAGAAAAATAAAGAAAAAAATAAGAGAAAAAATAAAGGAGAAAAAGCATGAAAAATCTGGAACAGTTTTTCGACATCATAGTAGTAGGCGCCGGTCACGCAGGCTGCGAAGCATCACTGGCATGCGCCCGCTTAGGGCTCAACACAGTCATATTCACAGTCAGCGTAGACAGCATCGCCCTTATGCCCTGCAACCCTAACGTAGGCGGCAGCTCCAAAGGGCATCTCGTCCGTGAGCTGGATGCTCTCGGTGGGGAAATGGGTAAAAACATAGACAAAACCTTCATCCAGTCCAAAATGCTCAACCAGTCCAAAGGCCCTGCAGTCCATTCCCTTCGTGCACAGGCCGATAAACAGGCCTACAGCACAGAAATGAGAAAGACACTGGAAAATACAGAGAACTTAACCATCCGCCAGGGTGAAGTGACCGAGCTTCTGGTAGAAGACGGGCACATCACCGGTGTAAAAACCTTCTCAGGAGCCACCTACCACGCAAAAGCTGTAGTCCTCTGTACAGGAACCTACCTCAAGGCCCGCTGCATTTACGGCGACGTCAGCAACTATACAGGACCGAACGGCCTTCAGGCAGCCAATTACCTTACGGATTCCCTGAAAAAGCTGGGGATCGAAATGTTCCGCTTCAAAACAGGAACTCCGGCCAGAATCGCCGGAAACACCATTGATTATTCTAAGATGGAAGAGCAGTTCGGAGATGAAAGAGTCGTACCGTTCTCTTTTTCCACAGACCCGGAATCTGTACAGATCGAGCAGAAATCCTGCTGGCTGACCTATACAAACGAAAAAACACACGAGATCATCCGTGCAAATCTGGACAGATCCCCCCTTTATTCCGGAATGATCGAAGGAACCGGACCACGTTACTGTCCGTCCATTGAGGATAAAGTAGTTCGTTTTGCAGACAAAAAACGCCATCAGGTATTTATCGAACCGGAAGGTCTTTACACAAATGAAATGTACATCGGCGGAATGTCCAGCTCCCTGCCGGAGGATGTTCAGTACGAGATGTACCATTCCGTACCGGGTCTGGAGAACGCCAGGATTGTAAAAAATGCTTACGCTATTGAGTATGACTGCATCAATCCGCGCCAGCTCTATCCCACACTGGAATTCAAAAAGATCAAGGGCCTTTTCAGCGGCGGACAGTTTAACGGAAGCTCCGGATATGAGGAAGCAGCCGCTCAGGGCCTCATAGCGGGAATTAATGCAGCTATGGAGGTAAAAGGCCGGGAACAGCTGATTTTGGACCGCTCAGAGGCATATATTGGCGTTCTCATCGATGATCTGGTAACAAAGGAGAACCATGAGCCGTACCGAATGATGACAAGCCGTGCTGAGTACCGTCTGCTCCTCCGCCAGGACAACGCAGATCTTCGTCTTCGCAAAAAAGGCTGGGAGGTCGGCCTGATCGATGATGAGACATACCATAAATTACAGGAAAAAGAGCGCCGGATCCAGGAAGAGATCGAGAGAGTGGAACATGCAACCGTAGGTGGTTCTGCAGAGGTACAGAGCCTTCTGGAATCTCTGAACAGTACCCTTCTGAAATCCGGAAACACAATTGCAGAGCTGATCAGACGGCCGGAGCTTAACTATAAGGTGATTGCACCCATCGATAAAGAAAGACCGGAGCTTCCGGAAGATGTATGTGAGCAGGTAGAGATCAACATCAAATATGATGGCTACATCCGCCGCCAGATGAAGCAGGTAGAGCAATTTAAGAAACTGGAGCAGAAAAAGCTTCCGGAAGACATTGATTACGAAGATGTAGGAAGCCTCCGCATTGAGGCACGCCAGAAGCTGGAAGCCTACAGACCGGTGTCCATCGGTCAGGCGTCCCGTATCTCCGGTGTATCCCCGGCTGACATTTCCGTACTTCTTGTATATCTGGAAAGCAGATCCGGACATAAACACGGATAATACAACGAATAACAATAAAACACAGAAAATAAGAGAGGAAGCTGCATGTACAATTTAGAAATCCTGGAAAAAGGCTGCGAGGAGCTTGGGATCACACTCAGTGACACGCAGAAAAACCAGTTTATCCGGTTCTACGAATATCTTGTAGAAAAAAACAAAGTCATGAACCTCACCGGTATCACAGAATTTGACGAGGTTCTCGTGAAACATTTCCTGGACAGCCTCTGCTGCGTCAAGGCTGTAGATATGGGTAAGATAAAAACCGTTATGGACATCGGAACCGGCGCCGGATTCCCGGGTGTTCCCCTGAAGATTGCCTTCCCGGAGGTGGAAGCCTGCCTTCTGGACTCCCTCAATAAAAGAGTAAAATTCCTGGAAGAAACCTTTGTGCTCCTGGGCCTGGAGGGGATTTCCGCCATTCACGGAAGAGCTGAAGAATATGCAAAAAACAAAGCCTACAGAGAAAAATATGATCTCTGCGTATCCAGAGCAGTATCCGGACTTGCAACCCTGTCTGAATACTGTCTCCCGTATGTAAAAGTCGGAGGGCTTTTTGTCTCCTATAAATCCGGTTCTGTAAAGGAAGAAGCAGAAGCAGCAGAGAAAGCAGTAAAGATCCTTGGTGGAAAGATCAGGGATATTCAGTACTTTGACCTTCCGGGCTCCGAGATCGGCCGCTCCCTGGTCATTATCGAGAAGGTAAAGAATACCCCGGGCAAATATCCGAGAAAAGCCGGAACACCGCTCAGAGAGCCACTGGCATAAGTTACCTCCTGTCGAACAAATTCAAAATCTGTCCGACAGGAGATTTTTTTGTCCGGGAGTTTCACAAAATTATCACAAATTTATCCTACTTTTATCACAAATTACTTTTACACTATAATCCGATAGAGATGCCCCTGGATTCCCCCATTCTCTGTTTCATCCAGGGGCATTTTCTATTGGTATTGAAAAGACGCCAGAGTAAAGGGCTTCAGTTTCAGGACCTTTTGCCTCTGGCATCTTATAAAATGGGAAATCGATAATAAAAAAAGTATTTCCCTGAGAATAAAAGGAGGAGAGTAAAGTGATCGAAGTAAGTAATCTGGTCAAAAAGTATGGAAATCATACTGCGGTTGACCATCTTTCCTTTCAGATCGAAAAGGGGAAAATTTACGGATTCCTGGGCCCCAACGGTGCAGGAAAATCAACAACTATGAATATGATCACAGGATACATTGCTTCCACAGAAGGAAAAGTGATGATCGATGGTCATGATATTCTGGAGGAACCGGAGGCAGCCAAGAAATGTATCGGCTATCTGCCGGAAATGCCGCCGCTCTATTTTGACATGACTGTTCTTGAGTACATGAAATTTGCGGCTGATCTGAAAAAAATCCCAAGAAACCAAAAAGACAAGCAGATAAAAGAAGTCATGGATATGGTAAAGATCACAGACATGAAAGACCGTCTGATCAAAAACCTTTCCAAAGGTTATCGCCAGAGAGTGGGTCTTGCACAGGCGATCCTGGGATATCCTGAAGTGATCATCCTGGATGAGCCGACCGGAGGACTTGACCCGAAGCAGATCATCGAGATCCGTGACCTGATCAAAGGCCTGAAGCAGAAGCACACGGTTATCCTAAGCTCCCATATCCTTTCCGAGGTAAGAGCAGTGTGTGATTATGTTCTGATCATTTCCCATGGAAAGCTGGTAGCCAGCGATACACCGGATAATCTGGAACGTCTGGCAGCAGGCTCCAACAGCCTCCTTATGAAGATAAAAGGCGAGAAAGACACGATTCGAAAAGCTCTGGAAACGATCGAAGGCGTAACCGGGGTGGAAATGTCCTATGACAGCGATGAGAAATTGTGGAAAACAAAACTTTCCATTCAGGAAAATGTGGATATCCGTGAAAAAGTCTTCTACGCTATGGCAAAAGCGAACTGTCCAATCTACGAGATGCAGGTTAAGAGAGTTTCCCTTGAGGATGTATTCCTTGAGCTTACCGAAGGAGAGAAAAAATCCGCCGGAAAACCGGAAAGCTCACAGTGGAAACCGGTAGAAGACAGATCATCGGAAGAAGAAAAAACTCAGGAAGAAAAAAACGGGGAACCAGAGAAGGCTTCTGATGAGAAAGAGGGGGATCAGTCATGACAGCGATTTTTAAAAGAGAACTGAAAAGCTATCTGACCTCCATGGTTGGATATCTCTTCATATTTTTTGTCCTGGTGCTGACCGGAATTTATTTTTCCGCATATCAGCTTTCAGGCGGCTATTCAAAATTTGAAACTACCTTAAGCGCACTGACCTTTGTGTTCCTGATCGGTGTGCCGATCCTTTCCATGCGTGTACTTGCAGAAGAGCGCAAGCAGAAAACGGATCAGCTTCTTCTGACCGCACCGGTATCTGTATGGGATATCGTATTTGGAAAATATCTTGCACTGGTAGCTGTATTTGCCATTCCGGTCGTGATCATGTGTGTTTATCCGCTGATCATGAGTAAGTTCGGAACGATTTCCTATGATTCCGCATACACCGGGATCCTGGGATTTTTCCTTCTGGGATGCGCGAATCTGGCGATCGGTGTATTTATGTCAGCGCTTACAGAAAGCCAGGTAATTGCAGCAGTACTTACTTTTGTATTCCTGTTCGCCTTCTATATGATGAACGGAATTTCCTCATTCTTTTCACAGACCTCCATGTCAACCGCAGTGGCATTCGGACTTCTGATCGTGGCGATCGCGATCATCATTTATACTATGATCAAAAATGTCCTGATCTCTGTAGTGATCGGAGCTGTGGGAGAGATTGCCCTTGTGATCGTATACGTTGTAAAATCCAGTATTTTCCAGGGTGGTATCCAGAAGGTACTGAACGTATTTAACCTGAGCGGACATTATGATAATTTTACAAACGGCGTGTTTGACGTGACAGGAATCGTTTATTTTATTTCTGTTATTGCGATCTGCCTGTTCCTTACCATGCAGTCCATTCAGAAGAGACGCTGGAACTAGGGGGTGAAGGGAAATGAAATTCAGTGAGAAATTTAAGAAAAATAAAGGCGAGGCAGCCGTACCGGAGACAGCACAGGACTCCGGCAAAAAGAAACATAAACCGGATCCGAAAAAGCTGGTAGGCACCATCAGCAAAAAACATATCAAAAATGGTTCCTACAGCATGGCTATGGCAGCTGTCTTTATCGTGATCGTGGTTGTGATCAATATGATCGTCGGGGCGATCCCATCCAAATATTCACAGCTGGATGTAAGCTCATCCAAGCTTTACACCATCGGTGATGAAACAAAGAAGGTACTGAAGGCACTGGATAAGGATGTTACCATTTATCAGATCGCGGCAAGCGGTTCTGAGGACGACACGATCTCCAATCTGCTTTCACGTTATAAAGATGAGTCCAAGCATATTAAAGTTGAGGTGAAAGACCCTGTTGTAAATCCGAAATTTGCATCGGAATATACAACCGATGATCTTGCGTCAAACAGTCTGATTGTAGTCTGCGGCGACAGAAACAAGGTTATCAATTACAACGATATGTATTCCTCTTCAGTAGACTATAATACCTGGCAGCAGACTACTACCGGATTTGATGGAGAAGGACAGATCACAAGTGCGATCGGCTATGTGACATCCGAGGATCTTCCGATCATGTACACCTTATCCGGACACGGAGAAAAAGATCTGGATTCCAGCTTTAAAGAAGATATCCAGAAAGCAAACATTGATATCAAGGAGCTGAACCTTCTCACAGAGGGAAAGGTTCCGGATGATGCAGACTGTCTGATGATCGTATCTCCGACCAGCGATATTTCCGAGGAAGAAAAAACAGAACTCCTGGATTATCTGGAGGCAGGCGGAAAAGCTATAATCTTCTCGGATTATACACAGGATGATCTGCCGAACTTTGATGCGGTTCTTGAAAACTATGGTGTAAAGTGTGCAGAGGGAATCGTATTTGAGGGTGATAATCAGCATTATGGAATGCAGATGCCATATTATCTTGTACCAACAGTCAACAGCACAGATGCAAGCTCTGAGACAGCTTCTGCAGGCTCCTATGTACTGGCACCGTATGCGCAGGGCATTCAGAAAACAGATGATGTAAGAGATACCGTAACCATCGACAGTATCCTGACAACCTCTGACAAGGCTTACTCCAAAACAAATATGCAGAGCAGCAATATCGAAAAGGAAGACGGAGATGTAGACGGACCGTTTGATCTTGGTGTTGCTATCACTGAGAAACTGGATGATGATAAGGAAACACAGATCGTTTACTACTCCACAGCAAATCTGATGGAGAGCCAGATAAACCAGATGGTATCCGGCGGAAATGAAAAGCTCCTTCTGGAGTCCTTAAACTGGATGACCAGCACAGACGACAGTAATTCCGTTTCTATTCCATCCAAGAGCCTTGAGTCCACAAGCCTGACAGTAACCGATTATGATGCAGCCTTCTGGAAGATCTGTACCATTGGTCTGATCCCGGGAGTGTTCCTTGTTGCAGGATTCCTGATCTGGCTTAAGAGGAGAAAAGCATAATGAAAAAATCGACCAAACTTGTTTCAGCAGTTGTTGTTCTGGCAGTTCTCGGCGGCGTTTATGTGGGACTGAACACCTACGTATCCAAAGAAGAAAAGACAGAGAGCAGCGAAGAGGAAAGCAAAACAGAAGTGTTTTCCGTGAAAACGGATGACATTAAATCCCTGGAATTTATCGTAGACAAGAAGGAAGTGACCTTTGAGAAAAAAGATGATTCCTGGGTGAAAAAGGATGAGACTGCTTTTCCTGTAAATCAGACAACTCTGGATTCCGCAGCTTCCGCCATCGAAAAGGTGGAAGCGGACAGAGTCCTGGAGGATGTGGAGGATCTTACGGAATACGGACTGGATTCTCCATCTAACACAGTAACCGTTGATACCGCTGATGGGACAACGAAGCTCAACATCGGAGATGAGAATACGACGACGAATCAGTAATACATTACCAGGGATGATGATGACAGCACGGTATATGTAGTGGCAGCGGACACAGTGTCTCCGTTTATGAATTCCCTTTACGATTATGCACAGGGAGAAGATTTCCCAACAATTGATTCTTCCACAGTGAAAAAGGTCCAGGTCAGCGAGGATAAAGATTCCTATGTCCTGGAAGAAAATTCCGACGGAGCTACCTGGAATGTTTCCGGTGACGGAAGCAGCGATAAAGAGTCTGCCGATACAACGGCAGCAGGAAACGTAACCTCCGGACTTGGAAGCTTTGCATTTGACCAGTTTGTAAACTACAATGCAGAGGATCTTTCCAAGTATGGCCTTGATAAGCCCTATGCGACGATTACAGTGGATTATCAGGAAGAGGTGAAGAATGACAGCACAGACAGTACAGAATCCGGAGAAAACGATTCTACGGCCTCTGAGAGCGATTTTGAGAGCAGTGACACTACTGACACGGACAGCAGCTCAGAAGATGCAGACAGCAAGACAACCACAGTGGATAAACATCTTGTCATTTACGTTGGTGATGAGGCAGGAGATGGCAGCAGATATGTAACGGTAGATAACAAACAGATTTATACAATGTCAACGGATACACTGAGTGCAGTTATTGACAAGACGCCGTCAGATCTCTGGTCACTGATCGTCAATTATCTGTCTGTAAAAAATCTGGATCAGCTCCAGGTTACTTACGGTGAAACAACAAGTACTGTAAATGTTTCACGTGAAACATCCACAGATGATGACGGAAACGAAAAAGAAACAACAACCTATCAGCTGGATGGTAAGGAAATAGAAAGTACAACCTTTACCACCTTCTACAACAAGCTGATAAACATGGCAGGACAGAAGAGACTGACAGAGGCTTATACACCGGCTGCAGACCCGGAGATGACCGCTGTATTCACAGACTCTGACAAGAACCAGACAACCGTTACCTTCTACACATATGACACAAACTATTATGCAGCTGTCGTTGGAGACAAGGTATTTCTTGTAAACAAAATGACAGTAAAAGAAATGTTCAATGCATATGAAACCATGGTAAACGGTGAAACAGAGACAGAAGCCACAGCAACACCAACAGCTGAGACGGAAAAATAAAATATTAAGAAAATAAATAAAAACACCTCGGAGATCCGCAAATAATAAGGTGACCTCCGAATATCCGCTTGATGATCAGATATTCGGAGACACCACACAGATCAGGATTTTCCGGGGTGTTTTTATGTTGCTATTATTTTACGGTCCTTACGGATGAATACGGTCCGTATATTTTTTTACCGTTTGTGATGTGGTATGCACGGATACGGTATTTGGTTGCGGTTTCCAG
>CAMBYR010000043.1 GCA_945872375.1 uncultured Blautia sp.
TCCCGGTACGGCAGAAAAGGTTCTGAACATGACGAAGCGAATTGTGGAGGAGCATCATCTGACCTGCCTGATGATCACTCACAACATGCATTCTGCACTGGAGCTGGGAAACAGGACGCTGATGATGGATTCCGGAGATATTGTGCTGGATATCAGCGGGAAAGAAAGAGAAGGACTGACAGTGGACGGCCTTCTGGAAAAATTCAATGCAGGTGCCGGAAAAGAACTGGATAATGACAGAATTCTTCTTTCAAAGAAACAATAAAAACGAAAGAGAGTTCTTCCTGAAAAAAACAGGCCCGTCAGATGATTCTGACGGGCTTTTGATATTCGTGAAGCAGAGGAGTATGCTGCCTGCAGGCCAAAATACTCTCGTAAATATTGGATGCCGATACCGTTTCTTCAAAGGACTGCAGAGCCGATCCGGACAGAATCCGGGGAGCATCTGCCGCTTTTGTAAGAAGAGGAATGGTCCCTTCTTTTTTTATCGCGGAAAGAAGGGGGGCGGCATCCTTTCGAAATCCCAGAACACGGGCATATTCCGGAGAAGACGGGATGCTCCGGATGCGAAGGAGAATGTGCAGCAGTGCGCGCTGGATCCTGGTTCTTGTCAGCTCTTTTGTCTTTAAGAGATCTGTGAAGGGGGCAAAACCTGCATACTGGCTACGGAATCGGATGATCCTAGCGGCCAGCTCCCGGGAAACATCCGGATACTGACACAGGCTATCCCGGGTTTCCGTAAACAGAGAACAGGCAAGAAGAGTATCCAGATCTTCTTCAAAAACAAGTCTGTCATTGCGTGCGGCCTCCAGCAGAAGATCGAGAGAAGGCTTTGGAAGATGGTTTTTCAGAGCCTGTTCTGCTTCAGAAAGCGGATGCTCCTTCAGCCATTTCCGGACGGCAGAAGCCGAGGGCGCTGCATCCTCAGGAAGGTGCTGCTGATGATACCCGGAGCCTTCCCGCTTCAGTGTGACAGGCTGTATACGGCTTTTAAGGGCCAGAATGGACCGACAGTATTCGATACCTAAAATATTGTTTGGCTCAGAAAGAAACCGGTGATAATCCGCGGAAGAAATCTGACTGTTTGTCTGAAGCAGATAAGCTTCCAGAGCGTATGCCCGCGCAAGTGGAAAAGACATACCGGATTTCAGCCCGTTTTTCAGGGCATTCCTGTATTCGTCCGGTTCCTTCAGAAGTACCTCTGCAGATGCCTGAAACAAAGGCAGGCTTCCTTCCTCACTGCCGAAGCAGAGGATATCCGTAACACCGATCCTGTCCAGAATCTCCACACCGCATCGGGCAAAAAATTCCGCACTTGCCGAAGAAGCAGAGACAGGAAGCTCCAGAACCAGATCAGCTCCGCACCTGAGAGCCGCCTCTGCCCTCTGATGCTTGGAATAAAGAGCAGGACCGCCCCGCTGAACAAAATCACCGCTCATGACAATGACGATATAATCGGCGCCGCAGGTATGGCGGACGTAGTCCAGCTGCTTCTGATGACCTGCGTGAAATGGGTTGTATTCTGCAATAATTCCTGCGGTTCTCATAAAATTGCACCTCAAAAAATACCATTATGAACCATATTCTACCATGGAAATGCTTGAAATACAAGGATTCAGGGGTTATAATAAAAACAGCTACGAAAAATGAAAGGAGCCATTTAATCATGGGATTTATTGATGTACTGAAAGACAGAGCGAGAGCTAGTGTAAAAACAATTGTACTTCCGGAGACCGAGGATATGAGAACTCTGGATGCAACAGAGAAAATCTTAAAAGAAGGTATTGCAAAAGTAGTTCTGATCGGTAACGAGGAAACTGTTAAGAAGAGTGCTACAGAAGGCGGATACGATATTTCCGGCGCACAGATCGTAGATCCTGCAACCTCTGAAAAAACTCAGGGATACATAGACAAATTAGTGGAATTACGTCAGAAAAAAGGAATGACACCTGAGCAGGCAAAAGACATTCTTCTGAACCAGTACTTATACTATGGTGTTATGATGGTAAAAATGGGCGATGCTGACGGTATGGTTTCCGGCGCATGCCACTCTACAGCAGATACTCTGAGACCGTGTCTCCAGATCCTGAAGACAAAACCGGGTACAAAACTTGTTTCCGCATTCTTCCTGATCGTTGTTCCGGACTGCGAGTACGGCGCAAACGGTGCGTTTGTATTTGGTGATTCCGGTCTTGTTCAGAATCCGAATCCGGAAGAACTGGCAGCAATTGCAGCATCTTCTGCAGAATCCTTCCAGCTTCTTGTTCAGGAAGAGCCGGTTGTTGCAATGCTTTCTCATTCCACAAAGGGCAGCGCAAAACATGCAGATGTAGACAAAGTTGTAGAAGCAACCAGAATCGCAAAGGAAGAGCATCCGGAACTGAAACTGGACGGCGAATTCCAGCTTGACGCAGCAATCGTTCCAAGCGTAGGTGCTTCCAAAGCTCCCGGCAGCGACGTTGCAGGAAAAGCAAACGTCCTGATCTTCCCGGATCTCGATGCAGGAAACATCGGATACAAACTGGCACAGCGTCTTGCAAAAGCAGAAGCATACGGACCTGTTACCCAGGGTATTGCAAAACCGGTCAATGACCTTTCCCGCGGCTGCTCTGCAGATGATATCGTTGGTGTTGTTGCTATTACAGCAGTACAGTGCCAGGCTGCAGATAAGTAATTTTTCAGACTCGTGAATATGCGAAATACGGTCCGGCCTGCAGTACAGGGCCGGGATCGTATGATAATTTGAATAGGAGAGTAAAAATCATGAATGTATTGGTAATTAACTGTGGAAGTTCTTCCTTAAAGTATCAGCTTATTAACTCTGACACAGAGGCAGTTCTTGCAAAAGGTCTCTGCGAAAGAATCGGTATCGACGGCCGTCTTGTTTATCAGAAAGCCGGATGCGACAAAGAAATCACAGAAGCTGCCATGCCTACCCATAAAGAAGCGATTCAGATGGTTCTGGATGCTCTGACAAATGAGAAGACAGGCGCTATTGCAAGCCTTGCAGAAGTAAACGCAATCGGTCACCGTGTAGTACACGGCGGCGAAAAATTTGCTTCCTCTGCAGTAATCACAGATGAAATGATCGCAGCAGTAGAAGAGTGCAATGATCTTGCACCGCTTCACAATCCTGCAAACCTGATCGGTATCCGTGTTTGTGCGGAGCTGATGCCGGGCGTACCGCAGGTTGGTGTATTTGATACCGCTTTCCATCAGACAATGCCTGCAAAAGCATATCTGTACGGACTTCCGATCGAATACTACAAAAAATATAAAGTAAGAAGATACGGTTTCCACGGAACATCCCACAGCTTTGTTTCCAAACGTGCCATTGAATTCCTTGGACTTGACAAGGACAATTCCAAAGTAATTGTATGTCATCTTGGAAATGGTTCCTCCATCAGTGCTGTAAAGAACGGCAAATGTGTGGACACCACCATGGGTCTGACTCCGCTGGAAGGTGTTGTTATGGGAACACGTTCCGGAAATATTGACCCGGCAATCATGGAATACATCGCAAAGAAAGAAAACCTGGACATCGCAGGTATCATGAATGTATTAAATAAAAAATCCGGTCTGCAGGGTATGACAAACGTATCCAGTGATATGCGTGACATTGATGCTGCTATCGAAGCAGGCAACGAAGATGCAAAGAATGCATATGATGTTCTCTGCTATGGCATCGCAAAATTCGTTGGCGGTTATGTGGCAGCCATGAATGGTGTAGACGCTATCGTATTCACCGCAGGTATCGGTGAAAACGCAGGAAATGTACGTGAAACTGTATGCTCTTATCTTGGATATCTGGGCATCACCGTTGATCCGGAAGCAAACAAGATCCGCGGAGAGGAAAAAGTGATCTCCACAGCAGACTCCAGGGTTAAGGTTGCTGTTATTCCGACAAATGAAGAGCTTGCTATCTGCAGAGAGACTGTAGCACTTGTATAATCTCGACGGATAATGCATATTCAGTCAGGGGATGTGTCAGGATTCTGGCACATCCCTGATTTCTTTTCGTGAACAGAAAAAATATTCGTTGACAAATGCGGGAAGGATATGTATAATCAATAAAGTGTGGATAGGAGATAATTATGCAGATACATTTATCAGAGATTTCATCCTGTGATGGGAAATGTGTCCAGCACTCTATAGATTTTGAGATGGATACAATCACCTTCCAGTCGGGAAGCTTTCCGATTCTTCATAAGAATCCGATCGAGCTGACCATTACAAATACGGGCAATAAAGTCCTTGAGATCGAAGGGACAGGGGAGATCACCGTTGGGATTCCCTGTGACAGATGTCTTGAGGAAGTGTCTGTAAGCATACCTCTTGATTTTAAGAGGAAGCTTGATATGAAGCTTACGGATGAAGATCGGATTCATGATTTGGATGAGAAAAGCTATCTCACGGGTATGGACCTGGATGTGGACCGGCTGGTCTATCTTGAGGTACTGATGAGCTGGCCTTTGAAGGTCTTGTGTAAAGAAGACTGCAAAGGATTATGCAGCCAGTGTGGGAAGAACCTCAATTTCGGTCCCTGCGACTGTGCAGAGGAACCCAAGGATCCCCGCATGGCAGCAATCAGTGATATATTTAGTAAATTTAAGGAGGTGTAACATATGTCCATCTGTCCAAAGAATAAATCATCTAAAGCTAGACGTGATAAGAGAAGAGCAAACTGGAAAATGAGCGCTCCGAATCTTGTAAAGTGCAGCAAATGTGGTGCGCTGATGATGCCTCACAGAGTTTGCAAAGCTTGCGGTAGCTACAACAAGAAAGAAATCATCAAAATCGAAGACTAATCTTAAGAGAGAAGACAGATGCCTGAGAGGGCATCTGTTTTTTGATTTCACAGGAAATTCCTTTGGAATTTACCTATGAAACCAAAAGCCCTCCGGGCGGGATGCGACCAGATGCATATGGAATTGTGACTGCCTATGGCAGTCCGCATCTGGCGCGCAAAGCGGAGCAAGTCCCTCAAGGACTGAGGGATATAGGGAGTTCGAAGCGGACTTGTCCGCTTTGTTCTATCACAGAAAAGCGCTCTTGCATAAAGTCGATTTTTGTCGAACGATTCTGGGCCCGGAAAACGGAAAATCAATTGACTTTTCCCGGCAGGAAAGGTAAGATAAAAACATCACAGACGGTACATTGAAAAATAAATAGTGTTCATGAAGCGCAGCAGCCTGATCTGTTATTATTATATTCAGAAATTTCAAATCTTTTCTCTTTCAAAAATCTTATTATTCCCCATTTAAATTGTAATTCTCCATAGAAACAAAAGAAGCATCCGATTTTTATTCATTAATGCCTGCACAGGCAAAAGAATCCAGTGTATACATACGTCTGTATATCTGCACCGGAACGATTACAGAACAGGAGGGATGCTTTTGGAACAATGTTTTTGTGTACGTTCTCCGCCGGACTCACTCATCGTAATTTCCTGATACATAGAAAGATAGTCGATGATCGTATTGATAAAAAGAAAAGGAGCGGCGATGAATATTGTCAAAAAAATTCTGAACGGGCTTTTGGGAAGCATTGTATTATCCGGATTACTGATATTTTTCCTTCGAATGGCGGGGATTGAAGCCTATACTGTACTGTCCGGTTCCATGGAACCCTGTATTCCCACAGGCGGGATAGTATTTGTGAATACCTGGAATCATCAGCCTCGGGAGGGAGATCTGATCACCTATCATCTTGGATCCATGGTCGTTACCCATCGGGTCGTCCAGGTGAGAAAAGAGGATTATATTACAAAAGGTGATGCAAATCCGCAAAACGATATGTTTCCCGTTCTTCCTTCCCATATTATGGGAACGGTCTGCTTTTCATTGCCATATCTTGGCTATATTGTTTCCTTTTTTCAGACGAAGATCATTCGATATGGAATATATATGATGGTAATTTTGTCATTTCTGTTACAATTCAGGCCCGTTTTCAGTTTTATAAAAAAAAGAAAAAAGGAGAGCGCCAAAGAGGTGCAAAAAAGAATATGAAAGTGAAGAAAACATGGATTAAAACAGCAGCAGTCTGCAGTCTTGTGGGAGCACTGGCAGCAGGAGGAACCATGGCTTATCTTACGGATTATGATAAAGCGGAGAATCTGTTTACCGTTGGAAAGGTGGATATTGAGCTTCAGGAACCAGGATGGAAGCCGGAGGATCATACAAAAATTGAGCCTTCGGAACAGATGAAAAAGGATCCGCAGATTAAAAATACAGGAATCAATGATTCCTTTGTATATCTGGAAGTATCCATTCCCACAGCGGATGTGATCACTGCAGATGCCCAGGGAAACAGAATCGAAAAAAAGAATACGGAGCTTTTTACCTTCACGAAAAAGAATGACTGGACACAGCTTGAGGCTAAGACATCCGGAATCAACCGGGTCTATACCTTTGCCTATAATAAAATACTGAAACCGGGTCAGACAACGACGACACTGTTTGACTGGGTGACCTTTGCAAACGTTGTGGAAGGACAGATTGATACACGTCAGTTTTCCATTCCGGTGCGGGCCTATGCCATTCAGACAGTCAATACCGGAGGCGATGAAGGGACGGTTGTCCAGCAGGCAGCAGCGGCCTACCAGAAATATTTGAATCAGAATCAGGGACAGCCAGGCGGGGTGACAAAATGAATGGCAGAATTCTCAGGAGGACAGCAGGAATCTGTGTGATGGCAGGACTATTATGTGCCGGAGGAACGACTGCCTACCTGATGGATTATGATCTGAAATATAATTCTGTGGCAGTAGGAAGAAATACAACAGGAATCCGGGAAGAATTTCCGGCTCCCACACCGGTTTCGGGAGATGAGAACCAGCCGGAATATCAAAAAACAGTATGGGCAGCGAATCAGGCTCCATCAGAAAGTGTATTTAATGTGGACTGTTATGTGCGGATGTCACTTTCCTATTCGAATTATGATATCGGCAGGGCGGTGACACTGCTGGGACTGGATCAGACGAACTGGATATACAGTCAGAAAGACGGGTATTATTATTACCGGAAAAAACTGAAGGAAGGGGAAAGGACCACACCCCTTTTTACCGGCTTTCGAATCCGGACAGAACAGATCGATCCTGTGTATCGGGATCTGATCTCCTCCTTTGAAATCAATGTTTATCAGGAATCGGTTCAGGCCGGAGAATTTCAGGATTACAATTCTGCCTGGAATTATTATCTGAATCCTGTCGGGACTGTGTAGGAAAGGAGGAAACTCATGAAAGTGCGGAAAAACGTGGCGGCTGCGGCTGCGCTTGCAGTGCTGTTTGCCGGAGCCGTGGCTGTATATGGATATTTTTCGGACATTGTATCTGTGACAAATCATATTGCACTTGGAGATGTGAATATCCGCCTGCAGGAATTTGAAAGGAAAAATGGAAAAGAAGATACTTATTCCGGCAGTAAAATCGTACTTCCCGGTGATGTGATCTCCAAAATTCCGAAAATTACCAATCTTGCAGAACCTTGCTGGATCCGTGCCAGAATCTCTCTGAAAAACGACAGAGAGGAGCTGGAAGGACTTTCTGAAAAAAACATTGGAGGAATATCAAAAGACTGGATAAAAAAAGGTGAGTATTATTACTACACCCATATTCTGGACCGTGGAGAGACTGTCACACTGTTTCAGGAAGTAGAGATTCCTTCTTCCTGGACGGAAGAGCATTCCGGGCAGAAACTGGAACTGGATATTCAGGCAGATGCCATTCAGGCGGTAAATTTTAAGCCGGATTTTCTGGCGATGTCCCCATGGGGAAATCAGTCCATCGAGCTGTGTGTTCATGAAGAAAACGGCAGCGTGGTTTCTGAAAACAGGAAAATAGATCTTTCTGTGGAATTTGAAGGAAATGCACATAAGCTTCTTGCAGTACCGGATGACTTTTTTCAGAATTTTCCCACAGCGATGCCGGGAGATACACTGAAGGATTCCGTAGAGATTTCCAATACCACAGGAAATTCCTCAGAAATATTTTTTCATACGGGAATTGTGTGCCAGCGTGAAGACCGCATGGATCTTTTGAGAAAACTGGGTCTGACGATCTCCATGAATGGAACTGTTTTATATCAGGGGAATCTGCTGTCTGAAGAATTGAGGGATGAACACTCTCTCGGGGTGTTTGCACCCGGAACAAAGGAAACGATGGAGTTTGCTGTGACCGTTCCGAAAGAGCTGAACAATGCCTATGCTCTTCGTGATACGGCTGTGAAGTGGTATTTTACCGTGTATGAGGATGATACTTCCGAAAAAACAAATGGCGGCACCAACCAGTTATCTATGTCTGGGAATCCTGTGGATAATAGTAAAGAACCGGCACAGACTGTGAAAACAGGAGATGAAACACCCATTGGTTTCCTTTTGATACTGGGACTTACAGGACTTTTGACGGCAGCCGCAGTGATGCTGTTCCGGAAAGGAGGAAAAAAATCATGAAAAAACGTATGGCAGGTGTTTTTCTGGTACTGCTGATGATCTGTACCTCTTTGATGTCCGGGACCTTTGCAGGCGCAGTTCAGGGTGAGGAGATGATACCGGAGGAGTTCTTTTTTCCTGAAGAAGAAATTTATGAGGATGAGTCCGTGGAGCAGAATTCTCTGTTTTTTTCAGAGGAGGAGCTGAGCGCACTGGCGGATGATCCGGAAGAATCTTCGGAGCAGGAGGAAGAACTTCAGGAGGAAATCGAAAACGGAAGCGTCATCGCTCTGGCACCTGTGGAATCCGCCTCTTTTCTGGCGGAGGAGGGTCTTCTGACGGCATCATCCGGGCAGACAGTGGCAGATGCTATGACTTATGAATTAAAGGTTTACAGTTATCTGAATATGGAGGAAGTCTGGACAGATACCGGAAGCGGAACACATCATCTGGGAACCGCCCACAGGGAGATCAGATATGTGGATGAGACAGGAATTCCCCGGGCTGCCCCATTGTACTGTCTGAATGCGGCAAAAAAGGGGATTGGTACCAACCAGCAGATTAAGCAGGAAGCCATTAAATTGTTGTCGGATGTGAACATCAGGAAAATCCTGTATTTCGGATTCGGAGGTCCGGGAGATATTTCCGGTCTGTATGATCCCACCTGCAGTCATGTAGACTGGAACAAATGGGAAAATCGATATCTGATGACACATTATGCTCTGAGCTGGGTCTATTCCGGTGATGTGGCAGGGGCAACAGAGTGGGAATGTGATCATGTGGGGCTGAATCGATGGATCATGGCTCTGGTTTCTCAACCCATTCCGGACCTGACAGATCTGAAATTTTACGGTCAGGGTATGGATGGAAATAATGTGGCGGCAAAGGATATGACCGCGAAGCTGAGTCTCTGGAAAAAACTTCCGGATTCCCTGAAATGGGCGGAAGCAGCGGCTTCCTCGGGAGTTCAGCTTTCCAGTCTTTATCTGCTGACCGCCTCCATGGTGCAGAATGGAATCGTATTCAGCCGTTCCGCATCGGATGGCTGGCTTCTGGCATATTGGCTGGGGGATGAGGATTTTACTGCAAGAGGAGCTTCCAATCCACGCATTCTTGGTCCGGGAGAGAGCGTAACACTTTGTGCGGGAGCACGCTTTTTCCTTGCATTTCCCGGCAGCGTTCAGGGTACGCAGACCCTTCGCTTTACTTCCATTATGAAGCCGGTGGAATATATTGCCGTCAGCGGAGATATCCAGGAAAACTCCACAGGAATACAGGATTTTGGTTCCTATGTTTATTTTGGGGACAGGGAAACGCTCAGTCTTCAGCTGGAACCGGATCGGGGAGGGAACATTTTACTCCATAAGGTTTCAGACCTGGATCATGAGGAACATGTGCAGGGCGCGGGTTATCAGCTGACAGCAGCGGAAAATATAGTTTCCGGCTATGCCCAGGTACTTACCGCAGGAACGGTTCTGGAACAGGCTTATACGGATGCAGAGGGAACCATCCTGTTTCAGAATCTGCCGGCAGGAAGCTATTACCTTAAAGAGATTGCTCCCTTAAGCGGATCGGAAGCCGAAAACTATCTGGTTTCTTCCAAGAAATATTATGTAACCGTTGAAAAAGGGACTACTCAGCAGACCGAGGTTTACGAAATTCCGGATATCAGGGGAATCGTATCTCTTCGTAAAGTAATTGAGGGGACGGAGCTGGATCTTCAGGGAGCGGAATTTACTCTGTATACCTGGGATAAAGACAAAGGAAAATACGGAAGCGGAGTACTTCTGACATATAACAGGGAGACAAAACGGTATGAGTCGGAGATACTGACGTATACGTCCGGGAATCAGGGGAAATTTCGTATTCGTGAGACAAAGGCACCGGACGGATTTTCCGGAGGCTGGAAAAAAGATTTTGCACTGACAAAGCTGGGAAGAACCCATCATTTTAGCTGGACCGTGCCAAACAGTGAGCTTCCGGCCGTGATCCAGATATCCAAACAGGATTCTGTTTCCGGAGAAATTCTGGAAAATGCGGAATTTACTGTGTATCCCTGGAATCAGATCAAACAGGCTTATGAAACCATAGGGGAACTTCTGATTTATCAGGAGGAAGAGGGGATTTATCGAAGCAGCGAACTGAAGATCACGGATCTGAATCAGGGGAAATTTAAAGTGGAAGAAACCAGAAATCCGGAAGGTTATACCGGTTCCTTTTCAAAGGAAATTGATCTGAACCGGGACAAGGAATCTCTTCAGTTTGTGGTGAAAAATGATCCGGTAAAAGAAGTTAAGGGAAGGATTTCCATTCGAAAGAAGGATTCACAGACAGGTGCCGTTCTTAGCGGTGCAGTGTTTGAGATTTACCAGTATCATGTTCGGACAGGGCAGTATGAAAACACACTTGGAAACCAGTCTTCCATGTATTACGATCGGGAAGCCGGACTCTACCGTTCTTTGGAGCTTGGAATTACGGCAGAAAATGAAGGAAAGTTTAAAGTGGTGGAGCTTGGAAACCCGGAAGGATACCATGGGAAATGGGAAAAAGAATTTGTACTGACGGAAGAGAATCCGGAACCGGAGGCTTTTGAAGCATTTAACGAGCCGGACAGGCCGCCTGTGGGACAGATCGAGGTGATCAAAAAAATCAGGGAGTCCGATATTTTATGGGCACATGGGACACCTGTCTTTTCCTTTGCAGTGGAAGGAACCGATGCGGCAGGAAACATCAGAAAATATGAAAACTATGTCTGCTTTTCCAAAGGAGCATATACGGTGGATGGAGAAGGCTATGCCGTAATGAAGACGATGTTTCGTAATGTTCCGGCAGGAACCTATGAAGTTTATGAAAAACCGGTGCTTTATTATTATCTGAATAACGCAGCCGCCAATACCGCAAATGTTACGGTAACACGGGGAGCATCGCCGGAATATGGAAAATTGCCAGGAGAAATTGCTTTCTGCACTGTAGAGCTGACACCGGGAAACCTGCATGCCTCTATGACATTTTATAATACGAAAGCAAGATATGACGGCCTGATTCATAATGATGTGATCAAGAACACCATACCGGTAAAATTTGATATAAATGAGGAACAGCAGGGATAGGTGACGGTAAGCTACTGTTCACAGGCAATATTCCGCGAGGTGTTTCCATGCATTTATGCATGGAAATCCCGAGACAGTCAA
>CAMBYR010000044.1 GCA_945872375.1 uncultured Blautia sp.
CTGCACCTGTTCCTCGCTTTCAACACCCTCAGCGATCACATCCAGATTCAGGTGCTTGCCAAGATTGATGATAAAGCTCAGAATACTTTTATCCTGAACAATGCGTTTTTCACTCATAAATTTCATATCCAGCTTCAAAACATCCAGAAGCAGGTCTCCAAGCATATTCAATGAAGAATAGCCGGAACCAAAGTCATCCATTTCTATAACAAATCCATGCTCTCTGAGCCTGTCAACTGTCTCCACGATCTGGCGCGGATTATCTGTATAGGCCGATTCTGTCACTTCCAGATGAAGCATCTTTGTCTCAATTCCGTATTTCTTCACAAGGCCGATCAGACACTCCATAAGATCCGGTGCACCAAAATCCACTCTGGAAATATTCACGGAAACAGGAACAATACAAAGGCCTTTATTCTCCCAGTCCTTCAGGCAGCGACAGGCCTCCTCCCATACATAACAGTCAAGTTTTGTGATAAATCCGTTTTTTTCAAACAGCGGAATAAACTCCCCGGGCGAAATAAACCCAAACTCCGGGTGTTCCCACCTTACCAGTGCTTCTGCCCCCACCATTCTTCCGGACTCAATGTGATACTTCGGCTGAAAATATACAACAAACTGTCTTTCCCGGATCGCCGCTTCCATATTGTCGAGAAGATGCTTTTCCCGGAGAAGCTCCACTCTCAGAGAATCATCGTATCGGGAGATCACCTGTCCATAATGGCGTTTAATACGCTCCAGCGCAAGAACCGCTCTGTCGCACATGGCAGAAACCTGCAATTCTCTTTCTACCTTTTCATAGATTCCAAATTTCACTACCAGGTTGGAAATCGGTGCCTTCTCGCTGTCCTGAAGAAAGCCCTTCAGAAATTCTTCTTCCTCCAGATCCTGCCGGTGCTCCACAAGCGCTGCAAAAACATCACCGCGCAGACGGCAGCAAAGCTCTGTTCTCCTGGTAAAATATTTTCTGAAACAGCCTGCCAGATAGGCCAGTACTTCGTCTCCTTTCTGGATTCCATTAAGCTCATTGACCATTTTAAAGTTTTCCACATCACTGCAGATAATATCAAATTCGGTATGCGGATTCTCTTCCAGAATAGCTGCCGCATACCGATAAAAAAATTCGCGGCTGTACAGTCCGGTAAGTTTATCATGTTCAAGATAATTCATCATGCTGGAGGTTTCGCACAAATGAAGAATACTCTGTACACGATATTTTACAATTTCCGGATTATAAGGTTTAATCACATAATCCGTCGCACCGTTTTTCAATCCGCGGATCTCATCTTCATCACTTTCCTGACTGGTCGTAATAATTACCGGAATTCCAGACCAGCATTCATTTTTCTTCAGTTCTTCCAGAACCTGAAAGCCATCCATCTCCGGCATAACAATATCAAGAAGGATCAGTGAAATATCCTTCCAGTTTTTCCTGACAATTTCCAGTGCCTCCATTCCATTGGAAGCACTCAGGATAGAATAATCCTTTCGAAGAATCTCGCCCAGAATTGCAACATTGATGTATTCATCATCTACAATCAGGATCGTTTTCTTTTCCATGATACCTCAACTTCCTTCTGCCCCCCTCGAAAAAAATTGTGATACCTGAAAAACCTGTTCTAATAAAGCCCATGTTCCTGAACAACTATTCTCGTTGCGGCAGATTCCGCAGTTCCCTCAAAAGAAACTGCAACTCCAACCAATTTGCTAGATAGAGATATTATAGTCTTTTTTGTAAATTCTGTCAATATGTGCAGAAAATTCGGAATTATCCTGACATTTTCATTTTTTTCATAAGTATATGCGTTATTTTGCTACTATATTCTGAAGCCATACACCCTTTTTCACCAGGATAAATCCTATCAGACACTTCAGAAAATCTCCGAGCTGCACCAACACCAGAATAGCAACCACATGGATCACGGTAAAACGACTGCAAAACCAGGCAATGGGTACACTGACTGCCCAGATGAAAACACTGTCAAAAAAGAAGGTAACCACTGTTTTTCCTCCGGAACGCAGCGTGAAATATGCGGCGTGAAGAAACGCTCCCTGCGGCATAAAAACAGCCTGAACCATAATCAGCTGCATTGCCAGATGACGTACTTCCGCAGTCGTATTGTAAATTTTCGGAAACAGCGGAGACACCAGCAGCATCAGTATGGCGATCCCTGTGCAGCATGCAACAGAAAACGCAATCATTTTATTGTCTGTATCCCGTGCTTCTTCCATTTTACCGGCTCCCAGAAGCTGTCCGACAACAATTGCAACGGAATCTCCAAGGGCAATAAATACCACGTTAAATACGTTATTCAGTGTATTTGCAATATTCAGCGCGGCCACAACATTCAGACCGCGGATGGAATAACACTGCGCCAGAACCGCCATGGCTGATGCCCAGAGTGTTTCATTCACAAGCAGCGGCACACCCTTGATAAAATACTTCTTTACAAGCTGTACCGGTACTTTCAGTGTCCGGTAAACACCCACAACAAAAGGATTTTTATCCAGATTTCTGTGCGTCCATGTGATGACGATCGCAGCCTCCACATATCTGGATAATATGGTTGCCAGAGCGGCTCCTTCCACACCAAGAGCGGGCATTCCCATTTTTCCGAAAATAAGCAGGTAGTTTAAGACCAGGTTTACCAGCACTGCTGCCACACCTGCTTTCATGGGGACAACTGTTTCTCCGCATTCACGCAGAGTACTCGCATAGATCTGGACCATCATAAATGGCAGCAAACCAAAAAGGCACACTCGCAGATACCGTTTTCCGGAAATCAGTGCAGTGGAAAGATCGCCGCCATTGCTGTTTCCGCTTAAATACAAACGGATCAGATCTTCCCCGAAGGTACAAAACAGAAGGATCGCGGTCACCGTCAGAATCAGTGCCATCCAGAATTTATACCGAAATGTATGACGGACACCCTCATGATCCTTCTGTCCAAAATACTGTGCTGTAAAAATACCAGCTCCTGCAAGACCTCCAAAAATACATAGATTATATACGAATATCAACTGGTTCACTATGGCAACACCGGACATTTGCTCCGTACCGATCTGCCCCACCATAATATTGTCCAGCATGCCTACAAAATTTGTAATACCATTCTGAATCATGATGGGAACCGCAATTCCCAGCACCATGGCATAAAATCGGCGATCGCCGACAAATTTTTTTCGAATGACTGTCATTTTCATAGTTTCCTCATCCTGTTATCTGATCCATACTTCCACTCCGAAAGCCCTCCAGATCCATGGTCACATAACCAAAGCCCAGATCTTTCAACAGAGGTATGATATTATTCCTTATTTCAAGCACACGGCTGAAATCTTCCTGATCGACTTCCAGCCTTGTGATGGATCCGTGCACACGAACACGAACATTCCGAAAGCCCTGACTTCTCAGAAAGCTCTCTGCCTGGTCGATTCGCTTCAGAAGCTCCGGACGAATCTCCGCTCCATAGGGCAGTCTGGTAGCCAGACAGGGAGAAGACGGTCGTTCTGCAGACAGCACTCCATATTCTCCCGCCAGAAAACGGACTTCATCCTTGGTAAAGCCGCATTCTGCAAGAGGACTTTTGATGCCCAGTTCCCGAACAGCCTGAATTCCCGGCCGGTACACATGAAGATCATCCTCGTTGGTGCCTTCCATCACTGTCTGAATCCCTTTTTCTTCTGCAAAGTCAAGCATTCCGGAATATAACTCTTTCTTGCAGAGATAGCAGCGGTTTTCCGGATTGAAACGAATTTCCGGCACCGCCAGCTCATCCACCTTCAAAACCACATGTATGGCAGAAGTCTTTTCCAGCACCTTTTTGGCAGCTTCCAGATCTGCCGCCGGATGCAGAACCGTATCCAGCGTTATGGCATAAACTGCAGTTCCATAACGCGCGGATGCCTTACAGGCCGCATGCAGCAGCAGACTGGAATCCACACCGCCGGAAAATGCCACACATACATCCTGACGGCAGTACTGATCCAGCAATGCTTCCAGACGTTCCTTTTTTTTATTATCCATATGCTTCCTCCGACAGAGCATCCAGCCAGACTGCCGCGTTTTCCGGATGTTTTGCATTGACCAGAACAGCGGCATAAACCGGATACCCCAGTTCCAGGGACTCAAGCCCCTTATTTCCATCCAGGCAAACGTAATAGGTTTTCGCATCCTCCCCGAATTTCTCCAGGGTCTCCGGTGAAAGCACCTGATCCAGTTCTGTCAGATAATCCGCCTCTGTCAGCCCCTGCAGCAGTTCTTCTCCTGCCAGCAGCACATCAATTCCCTGCACGGAAGCCTGTGCAACAAACACCATCTGCGAATTGGTATCAAGTTCTTTTCCGGTACTGTCCGTATTAAGAGATGTGGAAATCTGCACCTCCTCATATTTGTCTGTGGTTCCCAGAAGAGTTCTGATTTCCTCCTCCAGGAGTTCCGGCTCGGAAAGTCCTCCGTTTATTACTGAAATAGTGAGAATACTTTCTATTTTTGAGTTTTCATACCAGTCCCTGATTACAAATCCCAGTATGATCAGGCCGATAAGCCCAAACAGAACAAACTTATAGTACATCCACAGATACTGGATCTTTTTTTCGAGACCCATGCCCTTAATTTTTTCTTTTTCCAGAAGCCGCCGTTCCCTGCGTGAAAGATCTGATTCATACACTCTGGGCTCCGTCTGTACCGGCTCACTGTTCCCTTCCATCATCCGGATTTTTCTCTGGATAGCGTTTTCTTTAAGTTCCTCTTCCCCCTGAGTATTCTTCTGTTCTTCGCTCATTTTATCTCCTGTTTCATTTTAAAAATCCATTTACAATCTGTTCCTCAGCCTCTGCCTCCGTAAGCCCAAGAGTCATCAGCTTAATGATCTGCTCTCCCGCAATTTTTCCAATGGCTGCCTCATGAATCAGTGCTGCATCCACATGATTTGCGGAAAGCTCCGGAACTGCACTGATTTTTGCGTCATCCATAATAATGGCATCACATTCCGTATGTCCGCTGCATCGATGATTTCCGTGAATATGTGAAGTAAAAAGCTGGTAAGAATGATCTCTTGCCACGGAACGGGATACCACATTCGCTGCGGAATCCTCTCCGTTCAGTCTCACATCGAAATAGCTTTCCGCATGCTGCGTTCCGTGAGTCATCAGACGCTCTGTCACCACCAGCTTTGCCCCTGCATCCAGCTCGGCCTTATTTTCCCTCCTGGTAGAGTCCACACCGCGGATCTGAACAGTTTCCATTTCCATAAAGCTGTCCTCACCCAGATGAATCTCTGTGACAGGATTCATGATCTTTTCACCTTTGCCGTCTCCGCTCCCATAATGCTTTTCCACATATTTTACATGGGCATTTCTGCCGATAAAGAAACGGTGAAGGCCGTCATGCCTGCTGGCTGCATCTCCTCCGTTATGGATCCCGCAGCCGGCAATAATCGTCACATCTGCATCATCCCCTACAAAAAAGTCATTATAAACGATTTCTTCCAGACCGGACTGACTCAGGATCACCGGAATATGCACGCTTTCATTTTGTGTTCCCGGCATGATGTGGATCTCGATTCCTGATTTATCCTTTTTGGGAATAATTTCAATATTTGCCGTACTGTTCCGCTCTATACTTGCGCCGTTTGCACGGATATTGTACGCCCCCGTGGGGATCTCATGCAGTCCCGAAACTGCCTCCAATAATTCTCTCTGAATTGCATCCATCGTTCTGCCTCCTTTATTTCACCTTTACTTTGTCACAGGAAACTGCCGCCGCATCTGTTCCCAGAAGCTGCGGAAGGATCTCATCTCTGGAACCTTCTTTTTTCAGTTCACCGTCTGCGATCAGCAGGATCTTGTCTGCAATGTTCAGGATCCGCTCCTGATGTGAAATAATTAATATTGAGCCATGAAGCTGGCTGTGCATTTCCTCGAACACCTGAATGAGGTTCTGAAAGCTCCATAAATCAATCCCCGCTTCCGGCTCGTCGAACACGGAAACCCTGGTCTTCCTGGCCATGATCGTAGCAATCTCGATTCGCTTGATTTCTCCGCCGGAAAGGCTTGCATTGACTTCTCTTTTAATATAGTCCTTGGCGCAAAGTCCGACTCTGGAAAGATACTGGCAGGCTCCCGCAACGGAAATATCCGTTCCCGCCGCCAGACGGATCAGATCAAACACTGTCACTCCCTTAAAACGTACCGGCTGCTGAAAGGCGTAGCTGATTCCAAGCTTTGCACGATCTGTGACACTCATATCAGTAATATCCTCTCCATCCCACAGGATCTGTCCGGATGTGGGCTTTTCGATACCGGCAATGATTTTGGCAAGCGTCGATTTCCCGCCTCCGTTCGGGCCGGTAATCACTACAAACTGATTGTCTTCCAGGGTAAAGCTTACATCCTTCAAAATCCCGATTTCTCTTTTGCTTCTGGATTTTTCATCAGGTACCTGGAAACAGATATTTCGTAATTCTAACATGTTTTGTCCTCCGTTAATGTGTTCAGCAGTTCTTACCTGCCGAAAAGATACTGAATCCTATCATAACATACTTTCTGATAAATGAACAGGCGTTTGTTGCAAAATATGTTCACAGCTAATATCCCCTTTTGCTGTTCACAGGTAATATCCCCTTTACGGATGAAGCCATCCGCCGTCCAGTCTTGCAAGAAGTCTGGCATTATGATAGGCCATTTTCAGCGTCAGACAGGTACGTCCCAGATAACAGCTGCCATCCGCTGTTTTTACACATGCCAGTGCAAGATCAGGCTTTCCCGGATGCTGCAGGCAGATTGGAATCAAAAGCTGAATCGAGTGATTGTAATACTGAGGGATCGCGGTTCGGTAGTCTGCTTCCAGCATCCTCCGTGTCTGCCGGAGAGCCCCGTCAAAAAGCTGTACCCTCATGCCGCTGGTGCGCACACTTTCCGGAAGCCGTTGAGCATTTTCCTCCTCTCCGAAAATATGCTCGTACTGAGGAATAATCTCCAGATGTGAATCAAACACCAGCTCTGATGGATCTGAGACATATTCCGCTTTTTCCGGAAGCCCGGTGATTCCGCTTTTCAGAAGATGATATTCCGTATAAAATCCATCAAGAAACCATTCCTGTCTGTCCGGCACGAGATTCGGCACAAAATATGCATAGACAGGCTGATAATACGTATTAAAGAGGCCTGTATTAAAAATAGCATATTCCTTCTTCTTCAGGATTTTTCCTTCCTCAAGGACACGTTTGAACGTATATTCCACATACCCTTTGAGAATTCCATTGTCATCAGAATCTCCATAGCTCCATTTTTCCGGGACCATTCTGGAAAGATTGCTGATCTGCCTGTTGTAATTACCGCAATAGGTAAATTCAAAAAAATTCATAATAACCTCCCGATCTGATTCTTCTCCTTCCTTTGTACTCTGTATTCCCTGCAGGTCATTTATATAATATATTGTATTTTGGAAACTATTCGTGAAGAATACTGTGAAAACACTGAACAGTCAGGTATTGTGGAAATAAAGCGGCAGAACTGCCGAACTGAGCTAGTGTACTGAACTAAAGACTGAAATGAAATAATTCACTAAGCTTAAATCTATGTTATAAAACAAAATATCATATTCAATATCAAATAGCAAGAGACTTTTTTTTTTCATTGTGTTATATTACTACCAAACAATTTATTTACAGGAGGCTCTTATGACAAAAAAAGAATTTCAGAAGCTCACGAAAACGATCACACTGCTTGACGGAGCCACCGGTTCCAACCTTATGGCTCAGGGCATGCCGAGGGGCGTTTGCACGGAAGCCTGGGTTATTGAACACAAGGATATTATTTTAAATCTGCAGAAAAACTATGTAGAGGCAGGAAGCCGCATTCTGTATGCTCCCACTTTTGGCGCCAACCGCCTGAGTCTTCGGCAGCATGGACTGGAAGAAGAGATCGCCCGATTTAATCATACGCTTGTTTCCTATGCAAAAGAAGCCGCAGGTGACAGAGCGTTTGTCGCAGGAGATATTACCACCAGCGGCCAGTTTCTTTCTTCGGACGGTGACTACACCTATGAGTCAGCTTTTGAAAACTACTGTGAGCAGATCCGCCTTCTTTCTCAGGCAGGTGCGGACTGCATCATCGCAGAAACAATGATCGATCTGGACGAAACCCTGGCTGTTGTAGATGCTGCAAATACGGTCTGTGATCTTCCCATTCTCTGTTCCCTGACGGTGGAATCCGACGGAAGTGTCTATCGCGGAGGAAACATTCTGGAGGCTGCCGCTTCTCTGGAGGCTGCCGGTGCCGATGCTGTAGGCATTAACTGCTCCGTAGGTCCTGACCAGCTTATTTCCGTTGTAAAAAATCTCTGTGAAACCGTGTCCATTCCCGTCATCGCCAAACCGAATGCCGGAATGCCATTCATTGATGATCAGGGTCAGGCACATTATTCCATGGGCGCCGAAGAATTTGCCCGCCATATGAAGGTACTGGCAGACTGCGGAGCCCTTCTGCTGGGCGGCTGCTGCGGAACCACACCGGAATATATCCGTGAAACAGCAAAAATCCTGGGACTTCACTGAAGCCCCGGGATTTTTCATTTGTAACTATTCATTGTATTTGCAATGATACTCATTTTACTTTTATCGCTTTTTTCGGACACATCTCCTGGCAGCAGAAGCACCTGATACATTTTTTATAATCATATACCGGAGGCGTACCTTTTCCGTTTTTAAAATTCACGGCTTTTCCCGGAACAGGGCAGCTGTTCACGCAAACACCGCAGCCGATACATTTCTGCTGATCGATATACGGCTTTTTCTGGAACAGATTCAGAGCTTTCGCCATTCTTTCCCATATTCCCCTTCTTACCGGACGCCGATCCACATGAAAGGAGGAATTTCCGTAGGTTTTTACCGCTTCCTCCAGTGAGATCTCTCCTTCCGGAGTAAGAAGCTCTATTTTCTCTTTCTGCCAGACTCCCAATTCCATTTTTTCTCCATGATAATTGGTGGGCACCATCTGCGGCTTCAGATGAATCAGAGAACAGAATACGCTGTCAAGCGCCACAGGATCGTGGGACATCAGCATCACACCCATATGTATGGGATCTCCGGAACCGGGTCCGTTTCCTTCCATTGCCACAATTCCATCCATGATATAAAGCCGCGGATGCACATAACGGTTCAGATCCACCAGCATCCTGGCAAAGCTGTCTGCACTGGGATAACGGGTATGGCCTTTTGCCTTATGCAGACCATATATAAATCCATAGCTGTTTTTCACAGCTCCTGTGATCCGTTCCAGCGCATGCGTTTTCATTTTGCAGAGGGAGATCACGCAGTCTGACTCCAGAAGTTCTTTTGGAATGATGAAGTCCTTTGCCTGAACACCCTCCGGATATTCCACCTGGATCCCCTCTGAAAAATCCACGGCAGGAATTCCCAGCTTTTCCAGAGCTTCATCCATTCCCGTTCCCCTGATCACTTTTCGGGTACTGCCAGTGCCGCAGGAATCGGCCAGAATAATATTGGAAAAGCCCTCTTCTCTGAGCAGCCTTCCCATTGCAGCAACCACTGCAGGATGGGTAATCACCGCCTTTTCCACCTCTGCCTTTTTCAGCAGATTGGGCTTCAGAAGTATTTTTTCTTCCGGCGCAATCATGGAATCAAGCCCGCCCAGCAGCTCCAGTCCCTTTTTCATTCCCTGATAAACCTGTTCTCCATCATAGGAATCACAGGGAATCAGGATGACTTTGCTTTTTTCCTGCATTCTGTCACCTTCCTTTTTGAAGATTGGCTTCCCGGATGGCTTTTCTTACCGGCAGGATACATGCCGGTACTACTGAAAGGCCGTCCACCCCCATTCGGAGGAAAGTGTCTGTCAGTGCCGTGTCTGCAGCCAGTTCTCCACAGATATATACCTGGCATCCGGCATCATGGCCCGCATCTATAACCATTTTGATCATGCGGAGGATCGCCGGATGATGATCATTGTACTTTTCGCAGAGAAGAGGATTTTCTCTGTCCATGGCAAGTGTATACTGAGTCAGGTCATTTGTGCCAAGACTCAGGAAGTCCACACGGTCAGCCAGCTCCCGGCTGATCATCACAGCCGCCGGCGTCTCGATCATGATACCCGTCCGGATATTCCGGAACGGAATGTTTTTGACCTTCAGTCCGCTTTTTACTTCGCGGATGATTTCCTCGATCTCATCCATTTCCTCTTCTGATGTGATCATCGGATACATCAGCGCAAGATTTCCATAGGCACTTGCACGGTAAATGGCGCGAAGCTGTGCCTTGAACATTTTTTTCCTGTCCAGGCAAAGTCGGATCCCACGATTTCCCATGATCGGATTTACCTCATCGGGAATATCCAGATATGCTGCCTGTTTATCTGCACCGAGATCCGCCGTCCGGATGATGGCAGGCCGTTCTCCCATAGTCTCCGCTATTTTTTTGTAGGCAAGAAACAGTTCGTTTTCCCTGGGATAGTTTTCCCTTCCAAGATACTGGAATTCGCTGCGCAGAAGGCCAATGCCCTGTGCCCCGTAAAACAGGACACTGTTCAGATCGTCCAGATTCCCTGTATTGGCAAACAGACCGATCTTTTTTCCGTCGGCAGTCACATCCGGAGCATTTCGAAGCTTCAGAAGTTCTTCCTGCTCCTTTGCATCTGCCCTTCTCCGGATATCATACTCCTTATGAAGCTCGGCATCAGGATGAATATAAAGAGTTCCCGTATAACCGTCCAGAATAGCCTCCTGTCCGTCCCATTCACCGGAGATCTCCATCCCGATCAGGGTGGGAATTCCCATCGTTTTTGCAAGAATTGCGGAATGAGAAACAGCAGAACCGCTCTGCGTCACCACGCCCAAAAGCTTTTCCTTTCCCATTTCCATCATTTCCGTAGGGGAAAGAGTATCTGAAACCAGAATCACAGGCTCATCTCCCAGATCTATTTTGGGAGAAACTCCTCCCAGCACGTCAATCAGCCTGTCAGAGATTTCCCGGATGTTTTTCAGCCTTTCCACGATCACCGGTTCTTCCAGATTGCGGAAGGTATTGGCAAGTCCATCCCTTGTCACCATAACAGCATACGCTGCATTGACCTTTTCAGACAGGATCATGTTCTCCACGGCCCGCTGGAAGCTTCCCGGATCCAGAAGCTTTGCCTGGTCCAGAAAAACAGATGCCTGTGAAGGACTGAGACTGCTGTTTTTTTCGTGAAGGTCGTACAGAATTTCCTGCACGCGAAGCCTCGCCTGATCGAAACTTTCCAGTTCACTTTTTACATTGCTGATCAGATACTGCCTGATCTCATACTCATTTTTCTGATAAAAGAGGATTTTCCCAATTGCTATCCCCGGGAAAATCGCCGTTCCCTTGTAAATCTCCAACACCCTGACCCCCTGTTGCCATTAGTCGCAGGCAGCTCTGAACTCTGTCCAGTTTTTGCTGTACTGTTCTTCAGCTTCCTGGCTGACATTCTGAATGCTTTCACCGCTGCTTACAGAATCCGGAACCACAAGATCCGGGTTTACCAGCTCGTCTGCAGCTTTATTTGTGCAGTAAAAACCTATATAATCAAAACACTGCGCTGCAATCTCCGGACGGAGAAT
>CAMBYR010000045.1 GCA_945872375.1 uncultured Blautia sp.
ACGCTTCTTCCATAGTAGACAAGAATAGATTTATCCCGTGTTATATTTTTGTATGATTTTTTGTCAAATGATTGACAATCCCCAAAAAGGATGATACAATACGGGCATATAAAAAGTCTCTGACTACTGACGGAAACGTGGAGAAAACCACGAGGGAAGCAGAGATTTGAGGAGCCGACCGTCTGGGCAGTATTTGATCAAAATCAGGTACTGCCCTTTTTTAATCACGGCTCCTGAAAAAAACATATCTTTCCGGAAAATCTTTCCCTTCCGTATCTGGTTTTCCGGAGCTCTCACGGCAAAAAGCCGTATAGCAGAAAGGAGAAAATCATGGGTTTCAAAAGTGACATCGAAATTGCACAGGAGTGCGAAATGCTCCCCATCACTGACATTGCTGCAAAAGCAGGTATTGATGACAAATATCTGGAGCAGTACGGAAAGTACAAAGCAAAAATCGACTACAATCTGCTGAAGGAATCAGACAAAGAGAACGGAAAACTGATCCTTGTAACAGCAATCAACCCCACTCCTGCAGGTGAAGGAAAGACCACCACGACCGTAGGACTTGCAGACGGTATGCAGAAGCTTGGCAAAAAGGTTATGGTTGCTCTCCGTGAGCCTTCTCTTGGACCGGTATTCGGCGTAAAGGGCGGCGCTGCAGGCGGCGGTTATGCACAGGTAGTTCCGATGGAAGACATCAACCTTCATTTCACCGGTGACTTCCATGCCATCGGCGCAGCAAACAACCTTCTTGCAGCCATGATCGACAACCATATCTTCCAGGGAAATGCTCTGAACATTGACCCGAGAAAGATCACCTGGAGACGCTGTGTGGATATGAACGACCGTCAGCTTCGAAACGTGGTAGACGGCCTTGGCGGAAAGACCAACGGTATGCCTCGTGAAGACGGCTATGACATCACCGTTGCATCCGAGATCATGGCAGTTCTCTGTCTGGCAAGCGACATCAATGACCTGAAGGCAAGACTTGGACGTATCATCATCGGATACACCTATGGAAAAGCTTCCGAGCAGAAACCGGTTACCGCACATGACCTTCATGCAGAAGGCGCTATGACAGCTCTTCTGAAGGACGCTCTGAAACCGAACCTGGTTCAGACCCTGGAGCATGTACCGGCAATCGTTCACGGCGGACCATTCGCAAACATCGCTCACGGATGTAACTCCGTAACCGCTACCAAGATGGCTCTGAAGCTGGCTGATTATGCCATCACAGAAGCAGGATTCGGTGCTGACCTTGGTGCTGAAAAATTCCTGGATATCAAGTGCCGTATGGCAGGCCTGAAACCGAACGCAGTTGTTATCGTAGCTACCGTACGTGCTCTGAAATACAACGGCGGCGTTCCGAAGGCTGACCTGAATAACGAAAACCTGGAAGCACTGGAAAAAGGTCTTCCGAACCTTCTGAAACATGTAAGCAACATCAAGAACGTATACAAGCTTCCGTGCGTGGTTGCGATCAATGCATTCCCGACCGATACCAAGGCAGAGCTTGACCTGGTAGAAGCAAAATGTAAAGAACTTGGCGTAAATGTTGCCCTTTCCGAAGTATGGGCAAAAGGCGGCGAAGGCGGCGTGAAGCTGGCAGAAGAAGTGATCAAGCTTGTAGAAGAGCCGAACGACTTCACCTATTCCTATGAACTGGAAGGAAGCATTGAGGATAAGCTGAACCAGATCGTTCAGAAGATCTACGGCGGCAAGAGAGTTGTTCTGACTGCAAATGCTCAGAAACAGGCAAAAGAACTGGAAGCTATGGGATTTGGCAACTGCCCGATCTGTGTGGCAAAGACCCAGTACAGCCTGACAGACGACCAGACCAAGCTTGGTGCACCTACCGATTTCGAAGTAACCGTTCGTAACCTGAAGATTTCTGCAGGAGCCGGATTTATTGTTGCTCTGACTGGTGAGATCATGACCATGCCAGGACTTCCGAAGGTACCGGCAGCGGAAAGAATTGATGTGGATGAGAGTGGGAAGATTTCGGGTCTTTTCTGATAAAAGACTTTTTTGAGAAAATGAGAAAACCTTGAGGGGGACCCGCTCAGAGTTGCGAAGCCCGCAGGTCCCCCTCAAACTCCCCCTTCTGGGGCACGCAAAGCTGGTATGGGGAGGATGAATTTCCTCTCATACATTTCCCCTTCTGAGGTATGTGGATATTTGATTGAACGTGACTGTCTGCTCGAGCACGCGGATACATAAACTCCATAAGCGCCAAGAGTTCCCAGGGACAATGTTCCGTTCGCAACTGCGTGGCCAAAAGGGGTGCGCGAGGGGAGTGCGGCCTTCGCAACTTTGAGCTCTCCCCTCGCACTCACCTCAGACAATATCCCGTGCCGGTATGAAGTCTTTGTTTGCGCCTCTGTAATGCAGGGTTACGTTGGCATCGTTGTGGCTGACTGTGATGTTCATGGAATTGGCGGGATACTTTTTTTTCATTCCCATAATGGTCATTTTTGCCAGCGCTTTTGCCAGCCCTTCGCATTCTTCTGGTGTATTCAGATCCCGGTATCTTTTCTTTTTGAAATCAAAATCATCCAAAGAATTGGTATAGCGACTATCGAAGCTATAGGTAATTCCATAAGTCTGAACCGTATAGATCAGGTTTGCCTCTACAAATCTCATATGAGAACCATGATCCGCATGTGAAATCGAACGGTCAAACATTTTCAGCTGATGCTCTACCATATCTGAAATATTTTCAGCATTATTTAAAATTTTATTGCAGTAGTTCTTCACTCCCGCATCATATGCGGCAATCTCCTGCTGCGTCTTCCGGTCGGCTTTTCTGTATTCTTCTGCAATCTCACGCTTTGCCTGTTCCATAAGCTCCTGCTTTTGTTTTTCCTGATTCTGGTTTGCCGTATTTACATTGTTGTTGAGCAGATGGCCGGCTCCAATGGTTCCAAAGAACCCGAGCAGAAATCCAAAAAAGCTTGAAGCAATCCAGAACACAATTCCTACAATAATTCCTATCACGACAAACGATGATATCTCGTATTTTTTTAGCGGAACCATGCTTCTGATTTTCTCTGTATACTTCGCAGAAATCTCGCTTTCCCTTGTTCTTGCTTCGGATTCATTGCGAACTCTCATCTGTTCTTTTATCGTACTGTTTTGAATCGGTTCCATATTCCCTCCTACAGACCGGCACCAACAAGCGCTTCCACTTCTTCAGCCAGTTTATTGATCTTTGCAGCCAGCTCCTCTACCGATTCGCGTCCTGTTTCCTGGGTTCGGTTCACTCTTCCAACCAGTTCCAGGATTTCTTCCTCATAGATTCCCAGACTATTCCCCAGTCCGTTAATATCTTTTTCCAGTTTTTCTCCGTTCTCCTGAATATCATCATTCAGATGGCTCATATCTTCCGCAAGTTTTCTGAGAGACTGTACTCCCTGCTCTGAAATTCCATATACTGCCATTTTATTTCCTCCTAAAAATCACCGGATTCTTCAATCTTTGTTTTTCTATCCAGAATACGTTCGAGAAGCTCTTCCGCCTCCTGAATGGTTTTCGTTAATGCTTTCGCACAGTCTTCCATTTTCTCAATTGCTTTCTTGCTGTACACATCGCCGCCCATATTATCACTGCAGTCAACTGCCGCATCCTTCATTTTCTGAATATTATTCTGAACCTCGCTGATATAAGTTTCCAATGCCTTTGCTGCCATTCCGAGGCTGTCGGAATCCACATTATTATTTTCTCCCATTTTTCTCTCTCCTCTTTATCTCTTTTCCTTCTCTGCTTTTTCAACCGGCTCCCCTGTAGGAACCATGACCTTTCTGGTACGTTCCCTGATCACACCATCTGAATCCAGATATGTCTCACGGATCTCTATTTCTTCTTTCTGAAACTCAAGTCGTTTAATTTCCATCTGACTATCTCCTTAACACCTTTCGTTTCTCATACCTGGTATCATTATATAAATCTATCATTTTTTCTGCAACAAATTTCGCGCATGGTCTGCATTTTGGATTATTTCTGTATTCCGACCAGGATTCCGCAAGAAATTCATGAATCGATTCCGCCGCATAACCCGACAGTATTTCCGAACGTTTTTTATCGTCCAGGGTAATAAATTTTTTATACAGCTCTATAATATCCGGATCCAGATGGGCATCCACCAGCTTTGCAATCTGATGGCCAAGCTCATGGTCTACCGTTGCTTTCGGAGTATCACAATTCTGCGGCTTCCATCCGGCCTTCACATCCCTGCTTTTTACCTGGCAGAAAAATCCATAATCTCCTCCATACTGCTCATTAATGGTAATCCCATTATATTGCGCACACAAACGTGCCACGAATCCGGAGGGATTTTTCACAAACAGAGACTGCGCGATCGTTCCATTCCCCGGCTCAAATCCCTGCATGTCTTCCTCTACCTGCTGACGGATCACAGGAAGCAGATCCTTTTCCGATGCATTGGGATATGCCTTTTTATACTCATTCAGATAACTCTTTGTTAAATCTCTTTTCAGTGCTTCATTTCTGGCCTGAAGAGACCCCGTAAATTTCAGATCCAGATCCGGAAACTGTTCTCTGGTTTCCGCGATAGCCATAGCCATATCTCTTGCGGAAGCAGGATCCAGTTTTCCAAAATCCGCCTTCTCTGCATATCCGTTCTGCACAAGAAAACTCTGATAATTTCTTTTTTCTGGATCCGCTGCGGCCGGTTTTGATTCTGCTGCGCAGGTGCCTGTCCCGGCAATCACGCCAAGACCCATCAGCTCCAGAATTTCATCCCCCTGTCTCCTCAGCTTCTCAGCAAGTCCTTCCAGATTTTCTTTATGGGCAAGGAGAATGTTCCTGTTTTTTGTTGTCAGCTCCCGTATTTCCTCTGCATAAATTCCAAGTCCCTCTTCCAGTTCCGCCAGTTTCTGTTCCAGATCCCTGGATTGTTCCATGATCTCATTACAGCTGATCAGAATCGAGGAACCCAGCTTCTTCAGGGCCTCTGATCCTTCCTGATTGATCGCATATTTTGCCAAATCCCTCACCCCCTCTGAACCACCTGACCGTTCTCATCCACCTGCCAGCCGTCGCGGGGCACACCCCGGTAAATGTGCGGCCGTATGGTAAAAAAGGTTCTGCCATTGCTGTATGCACAGCAGTCTTTCGCTATTTCATTTGCCTTTCTGTTTCCCAGAATATTGATGGAATCCTCTTTTGTCATCGGAAAGACGATTTTATGCTGAAAGGCCCTGGGATCCAACCGGGTGTCCACATAATCTCCCGCCCGTTCAAACACAAACAGAAAATGAATTCCGTAATTCGGTGCCCGTCTGATTACCCACTGCAGATCTTTTCTGGCATCAAAAATGGTTTCTTCTTCCTTTGGTTCTGCAGCACTCTGATTCTGCCATGCAGCTACTCTGGCATTATAGTCCTCAAGAATCCGTTTCTTTTCTGCCGGATCTGCACAGGCTTTTATTTTTTCCAGAACAGAAGCCATATCTTCCGGCTTCTCCATGGCCGGAGTTTTTGTCCTCACACTCTCCTTCTCGGAATCACTTCCCAGGATTTCCATATCTGCAGCTATTTTTTCATATCCCAAAACCAGGATCAGTTTGTTTTCCATTCGCGCTTCCTGAATCTGCTGCTTTATTTCCGTAATGGAATGACAGATTTTTCCCAGATCTGTCTGCGAAGGAATTTTTCCAAAGATCTTCTCTCTGTATCGTTTATAAAGGGAATCTCTGTTATGTGCCCAGATTTCAGCCCTGCCGCACTTCCGGAAATAACTCTTCAGCACAGATAAAAGAATACTGACTCCGCTTTCACGGCTGCAGCCTGTAATCAGAATATTTTCGGAAATCCCATTCACCAGCAGAAACGGTTTGACAGGATTAAAGCTGCACGGCACACCGGGATAGATAAAGACATCATTGTCTTCCATTTCTTCCAGAAGCTGGGACGTTTCGTAGGATTGATACAGGGAAGCCTGGCTGGCAAAGGTTTTGGGTTCTCCGCCATCGATCAATACCGGATTCTTTTCCCTGTAGGACCAGGGATCACTCCTGTTCTCACGGGATTCCGCGTGAAACCTTCGATTCATGGCATCCACCAGCTCTTCCACTTCTCTTTTTTCCGTATACATATTCCGAAGATGATCTACTCTCAGATTTCCTTCTTTTGTTCTCCATTTAAACAGCGACTCATATGGAGGAAGTGTATTCATATGGTTCTTCAGTTCATTGGTGACAACATCCCCGGAAAGAGCCAGCGTATCCCTGATTTCCTGATACGTGTTTTTCAGTGCAACTCTCTGCTGAATCTGTTTTTTTGCAGCCTCTGTCAGACCTTCCACGCCATCCGAATAATTCTGACTGGAAAAAATAAATTTAAAGCCCAGTGCCGCCCCTTTCTGTAAAAGATTGGTCAGCTTCAGGGTATAATCCGTTCCATACCCTGTTCCTTTTGTCTCCTTCAGAATCTGCGACATCTGTGCAAATTCATCGATGATCACAAAAATCACAGGCATATACACGTCCGGCGGAACATCGGCAAGCTTCTGCCAGTTGTTCCTGGCAAAGAGATGTTCTCTCTCTGTCAGCGTTTTTTCCATCTGATCAACGATATCAAATACAAGGTCTTCTGATTTTTCCAGGAGCAGATATTTCACATGCGGCGGCCGATGATCTGCATACCGCTTAAATTCCACCATTTTAAAGTCCAGAAGCCACAGCTCCAGTTCGTCCGGATGATAATTCATGATCAGACCGCTGATGATCGTATGAAGAAGCGTTGATTTTCCGGATCTGGAAGCTCCCATCATATAGGCAGCAAACAATTCATTCTCAAAGCTGCATTCCACCGCATGATCATTTTCGTTGACTGCAAATGGTACCGTAACCGGTTTTCGTATGCCTTCAGACCGGGCAGGCATTGCCGGTTGATATCTGCGAAAATATCCTGTTCCGATCTCAACCGGCATCAACGAATCCATCATTGTTTTTACAAACTTTTCTGGCAGATGATCCGGCGCCGTCAGCCACTGAAACGACATCCATTCCACATCATTTTCTATGTAAAAATTCCCTTTCTGATCACTGATGATCCTGATCAGATCCTTTGCTTTCAGAAGGTATCGTTTTTCTCTGTCTGTTCCCTTGCTGCCTCCTGTCCGGCTTTTTGTCATACGAATGACTGTAATCCCGAATTTCCGGGCATTGTTCACGATATAGGACATCTCTGCTTCTTCAGACACATGAAACGCTTCTTCAGATCGGTTGATGATGAGAAGTCTGCGGGGGATCTGCTCATTCTGAGCGTGCCTGCTGTTATACCCGGAAAGATCATCCGCACGAAGTTTCTGTTCCACTTTCCGATAATATTCCGCCAGCATGGAAATCTCCTGTTTCAGTGTTCCGGCATCGTGAGGAACTCTTTCTATCATTCCTTTTTTCTGATCTGCAAACACAGAAAGAGGACCCAGAATTTCCGCATTATAATGAACATAATCAAACAGAGTGATCCTTAAGCTGCCTGCAGGAAAGTGTCTCATGACATTCAGCACAATTGCCTGGATTCCTTTTTTCATTTTATCCGCATTAAAATCTGTATATTCTACAAAAATACCCTCTCGTCCATAGGAATCAACTCCGCAGGGACAATGGATACTGTTGGTGTCTTCATCATAATGCCGGCCAAGACTGTCCTTCATAACGCGTTTCATTGCCCGTGGAATATCCACATGATACCAGCTGTAGCCCAGAAGCAGTTTCTTTTTCTGAACACCTGTCTGATTCCATTTTTCCGGAAAATCCGGAGTTATTTCATAATCTCTTTGAATCCTGTCAAACAGCTCCTGCAGTTTTTTCATCGTTCCGCTCTGCAGAAACTGCACACAGGTTGCCAGGATCTGTTTCTTTTTCCGGTCAATTTCGGCTGCTTCCTGTTTCAGACTTTCTCTTATCCGATGCAGTTCTCTTTGTTCAGCTGCATCAATTTTATCAATTTCAATATCCAGATAAGCACAGTAGGAACTTGCCAGATCAATGATCCTGCCTGCTGTAAGATCATTTCTGTCATTGATCATCACCTGTTCTATCATCGTATTCAATTTACCCAGATCCGGTTTTACAGGGACTGCTGACCGGGTCAAAAGCTCTTTGCCGGAATTATCTTTTGCGATTCGATAATACTTCAGCACCTCTTCCCGGATATCCTGAAAGGTTTGCTTCTCCTGCTGAAAACGCATCCTTGCTTTGGCGGACAGATCTTCCTGTTTTATTTTCAGATTCTGTTTTTCTGTCTCCAGATTTGTAAATTCTCTATGCGCATTTACAAACATCTGATTGATCTTCTGTAACTGTTCCTGTATCGTCATTCTCCCTGTTCCCTCACTCGCCCTTTTAGAACAAAGCGGACAAGTCCGCTTCGAACTCCCTATATCCCTCAGTCCTTGAGGGACTTGCTCCGCTTTGCGCGCCAGATGCGGACTGCCGTAGGCAGTCACAATTCCATATGCATCTGGTCGCATCTCGCCCGGAGGGCTTTTTGTTTCATAGGTAAATTCCAAAGGAATTTCCTATGAAACAATAAAAGCCTCGATGGCAGCCATGTCTTTGGTGTTACTGATCACTCCGTTTCAGTAACTCTTTGGTTCTATCATATCATAAAACCCTGGTTTCGCATAGAAAAAAAGAAAGCTGCACCGCCCTTCCGGGCAACACAGCTCCCTCTGTATTATGCTGTTAAAATAACGGTTTCATCGTCGGATACAGGCGTTTAAACTCCTGATATCTTTCTTCGTATTTTGCCACCAGTTCCGGTTCCGGCTCAACGGTGTCTACCACCTTTGCCAGTTTCTTTCCGATGGTTTCCACGTCGGGATATGCACCACAGCCAACGGCTGCCAACATTGCACCGCCCATGGACGGTCCTTCTTCATTTTCCAGAACGTCTACCTTCAGGTTCATCACATTGGCAATGATCTTTTTCCAGAGAGGACTCTTTGCACCGCCGCCGCAGATCTTGGTACGTTCAATTTTGATTCCAAGGCTTCTTGCCACTTCCAGAGAATCACGAAGTCCGAAAGCGACACCTTCCAGAACAGCCTGCGTCATGTCCGCTCTTGTAGAATCCATGGACATGCCGAAGAAGACAGCTCTTGCATCCGGATTGTTGTGCGGAGAACGCTCACCCATCAGATACGGCAGGAAGAATACATGGTTTTCTCCCAGCTTCTGAATCGGAGCCTGCTCTGCCGCAAAATCGGTTGTCTTCAGAATTTCCTCAGACCACCATTTATTACAGGAAGCTGCGCTGAGCATACATCCCATCAGATGATAGCTTCCATCTGCATGGTCGAAAGAATGAAGTGCATTGTTGTCGTCCACGCCAAATTCCTTACTGGAAATAAAGATGGTTCCGGAAGTTCCCAGAGAAATATTACACTGGCCGTCTCCAACGGTTCCGGTTCCCACTGCTGCCGCTGCATTGTCACCGGCTCCGGCCACTACCTTCACATTTTCGGCGAATCCAAGCTCTGCTGCAACTTCAGGTTTCAGCGTACCTACTACCTGCCAGCTCTCATAGAGCTTCGGAAGCTGCGCCTCAGTGATATGGCAGATCTCCAGCATTTCTTTGGACCAGCAGCGATTCTTCACGTCCAGAAGAAGCATACCGGAAGCATCTGATACGTCTGTACAGAAAGATCCTGTCAGGCGATATGCCAGATAATCCTTTGGCAGCATGATCTTTTCTACTTTTGCAAAATTCTCCGGCTCATGTTTCTGCATCCAGAGAATCTTCGGTGCGGTAAATCCTGCAAACGCAATGTTTGCGGTATACTCAGAAAGCTTATCTTTTCCGATGACCGTGTTCAGATAGTCAGTTTCTTCTCCGGTACGGCCGTCATTCCAGAGGATTGCCGGACGAATTACCTGATCCTCTTTGTCAAGTGTTACGAGGCCATGCATCTGGCCGCCAAATCCGATTCCTGCAACCTGGGATTTATCAATTCCCTCTGTCAGTTCTTTGATTCCTTCCATGCTCTGAGCAAACCAGTCTTCCGGTTTCTGCTCAGACCAGCCCGGATGCGGGAAAAATAACGGATATTCTTTAGATACGATATTGCAGATTTTACCGGACTCTTCCATCAGAAGAAGTTTTACTGCGGAAGTGCCCAGGTCAACGCCGATATAATACATTTGTGTTCCTCCTGATCACATAAATTGTTCTCCTTATGGACATACATCCCGGATCATCTCCGGGATGTAGTACAAATGTGGATTAGCCCCACGGATTTTCTGTTGGATATCTTACGCCTGCCGGCTGATTGTATCCGATTTCATTAACCGGAACACCGATGTATTTGAATACTTCGAACAGAGCTTTTCCGTGATGTCCGAATGCTACGGCACCGTGATGCGGATAGCCTCCCTCGATCAGAACGTGACGGTAGAAACGTCCCATTTCCGGAATTGCGAATATACCGATGGAACCGAAGGAACGTGTAGCAACCGGGAGAACCTCGCCGTGTGCGATGTATGCACGAAGCTTGTTGTCAGCAGTGCTCTGCAGACGGTAGAATGTGATATCTCCGGGAACGATGTCACCTTCCAGAGTACCCTGGGTAACTTCTTCCGGAAGATTTCTTGCCATGATCAGCTGATACTTCATCTCGCAGGATGACAGCTTGCTGGAAGCAGTATTTCCGCAGTGGAAGCCCATAAAGGTATCTTTATGTGTATAGTTGAATTTTCCTTCGATGGCTTCTTTGTACATATCCTTCGGTACGGAGTTGTTGATGTCAAGAAGAGTAACGGTATCGTTGCTGACAACGGTTCCGATAAACTCACTTAAGGTTCCGTAAATATCTACTTCACAGGAAACCGGGATGCCCTGTGCAGCCAGACGTCCGTTTACATAGCAGGGAACGAATCCGAACTGTGTCTGGAATGCCGGCCAGCATTTTCCTGCGATTGCCACATATTTGCGGTATCCTTTGTGCGCTTCGATCCAGTCAAGAAGAGTCAGTTCGTACTGAGCAAGCTTCGGAAGAACTTCCGGTTTCATGTTGCCTTCGCCCAGCTCTGCTTCCATATCCTTCACTACATCCGGGATACGCGGGTCATTGTCATGTTTCTTAAATGCTTCAAACAGGTCAAGCTCTGAGTTCTCTTCGATTTCAATTCCCAGATTGTAAAGCTGTTTGATCGGTGCATTACAAGCAAGGAAGTTCAGAGGACGGGGACCGAAGCTGAT
>CAMBYR010000046.1 GCA_945872375.1 uncultured Blautia sp.
CCGCGGCGTTTTTTCAGGAAAGAGAGCACTTCTTCTTCCGGGATCACTGGTTCATCTGCCGGATGCAGTACAAGAGAACTGTTCTGGCAGAACGGACAGCGGAAATTGCAGCTTCCCAGAAAGATCGTAGCGGCTACCCTTCCTGGATAATCCAGTAAGGTTGTTTTGTTTAATCCATGAATTGCTGGCATAATTATCATTCCTGTCTTTAGAAAGTTGAGTAATCCGACAGCTTGCAGTGCCGGACGTATGAATTCTATTTTAAATTTTCCTCATTGATTTTGCAACCGACTTTTACTATACTGATTTGAAAAGAGCAACAACGATCAGGAGGAAAATCTTTTGACAGAACAGGAGCGTTTTATGAAAGAAGCCATCCGACAGGCAAAAAAAGCGCGGGCACTGGAAGAAGTGCCGATTGGCTGCGTGATCGTATCGGATGGAAAAATCATTGCGAGAGGATACAACAGAAGAAATACAGATAAAAATACATTGTCGCATGCGGAACTGAATGCGATCCGTAAAGCGAGCAAAAAACTGGGCGACTGGCGTCTGGAAGGATGTACGATGTATGTGACACTGGAGCCCTGTCAGATGTGTGCCGGAGCGCTGGTACAGTCCAGAATTGATGAGGTTGTGATCGGAAGTATGAATCCAAAAGCAGGCTGTGCAGGATCGGTCCTGAATCTTTTGCAGGTAGATAATTTTAATCATCAGGTAAAAATTACCCGCGGTGTTCTGGAAGGAGAATGTTCGATGATGCTGTCAGATTTTTTTCGGGAACTCCGCGAAAAGAAAAAACGTCTGAAAATGCTTGCGAAGCAGCAGGTGGAACAGGCCTGGGATGATTAAAAAGCAAGCCCCTTGTTTTTTGTTCCGGAAGTGATATGATAAGAAAAAGAAAATACGAGGAGGATTTTGAAATGACACTGGAAGCATTAAGAAAAGACATGGTTGCTGCCATGAAAGCAAAAGATAAAACAACGAAGGATGCAGTGTCTTCACTGGTATCAGCAGTAAAAAAAGCTGCCATTGATGAAGGCTGCAGAGAGGATGTTCCGGAAGCAATGGTTGACCGTGTGATCCTGAAAGAAATGAAAACAGTCAAAGAACAGCTGGATACCTGTCCGGAAAGCCGTGATGATCTTCGCGCTGAATATCAGGCAAGATATGATGTGATTGCAAAATATGCGCCACAGCAGATGAGCGCAGAAGAAATCCGCACATACCTGGAAGAAAAATTTGCAGATGTGCTTGCCACCAAGAATAAAGGTCAGATCATGAAAGCGGTTATGGGAGATCTCAAAGGTAAAGCAGATGGCAAACTGATCAATCAGGTCGTTGCTGATATCTGTAAATAAAAAATGTGCATAAAGTCTGATCCCAAAAACAGACTTTAGAATAAACCAAAATTTTAAGCCAAAAACATAAGACCGGAGACAGAAGGAAAGAGAATTCTTCTGTTTCCGGTCTTATTGCATAAAAAAATACTCTATGGAAATGATATCCACAGAGCAGAATAATCTTTTTTCCGCGCGCCGCACTTCGAAATGTTCCCATGAACGTTACCTTTACAGTTAACTCGGCCCAGGCACCCTCACGGCACACAAGAGCTTCTGCTTAGTGCTGCTACATTCCTGTCCTGACACGGTTCACAGATTCCTGTTGCGTAAGACCCAAACGTCAACGCCACTTATAAAGGGCAGCTCCACAGAATTCAAGCCTCAGATTGGCATCACCCCTGCTGTAGCGGATTGCAGGTACAGGGCACCGCTATCTCCCCGGCTGCGCGGACTTCATTATAAAGGTTTTCACAGAATTTGTCAAGGGTATCCGCAGCCAATTTCCGGTTTCGTTTTTAGAGATTTCCGGCCATTTTTTCTTTTACGAGAGCAAACACCTCCCGTACCACATAGTGTACCTGCATCAGAGGATCGGATGGCGCAGCAATTCCCACCGCATTTTTATAGCCAAGCTTTTCAGCCAGAGCAACCGCCCGGTAAACATGAAAATTATTGGACAGGATCCCTGTACGGGCATGAGAACAGCCGGAAAGCTCATCCGAAAAAACAAGGTTTTCTCTGGTATCGGTAGACGCCTCCTCCAGAAGAAGCCGTTCTTTCGAAATCCCCTTTTCCAGAAGATACGTCTCCATGCAGGAAGCCTCCGTAATATCCTCCCCGGATCCCTGCCCTCCGGAAAGGATCAGCACCGTTTCCGGGTTCTCCTCTGCGTATTCTGCTGCCTTGTCCAGACGCTTTTTCAACGCCCGGGACGGTACGTCCCCTTTCACCTGAGCGCCCAGAACCACCACGTAATCCAGATTTTTTTCTCCCGTCCAGGTCATGCCGTACAGGACTTTTCCACAAAGAAAAAAGAACAAAAGAAATCCCAGTACCAGCACTGACAGAAATACGCCGCGGACCCATACAGGAATCCACCCCGGATGATGTCTTTCATAGCGGATCACAAAACCCAGCCCCAAAAGTGCTGCCCCGCCAACCAGCCAGATCCAGGCAAAATCGGCTGTGATGCCTGCATACAGAATCACCGCCAGATAATAAACAAGGCACAGAAAAGCTGCACCAAAACAAATTTCTGCCATCATATCTCATCTCCCGTGTATCTTTCTTCTTTGACACCGTCTGTATCATTCTTATTGTATTATGAGCACCATTCTATTTCAATATCATATTGTTTTTTCTCTCCGTTTCAAGTATAGTAAATATAAGATTTCTTACATCATTTTCAGCAAAGGAGATGCCCATGGACGTTCACAGCATAAGCACCCATTGTACACGAACCGAATTTGTCGGCACAGCCGTTCTGGATACCATTGGACTGGTTATCTCCGGCATTGACGACACACTTTTAAGAGAAATGAACATCGGAACAAATTATCATGCTCTCGGACTTTTCAGCTCACGTACCGGTGCTGCAGGACAGATCACAGCCATTGACGATGCAGTAAAAGCAACCAATACAGAAGTCTTATCTATCGAGCTTCCCAGAGATACCAAAGGCTGGGGCGGTCACGGCAACTACATTGTCCTTGGCGGAAATGATGTATCCGATGTACGCCACGCTGTCTCTCTGGCCCTGGAGCTTACAAATAAGTATGCAGGAGAGCTGTATATCAGCCAGTCCGGTCATCTGGAATTTGCCTATTCTTCCAGTGCGGGACAGGCCCTGGAAAAAGCCTTCGGCGCAGAGCCGGGACAGGCTTTCGGATTTATGGCAGGCTCCCCCGCCGCCATTGGACTGGTCATGGCAGATACTGCTGTCAAAGCCTCCAACGTAAAAATCATCCGCTACATGACGCCCAGCATCGGCACCAGCCACTCCAACGAAGTGATCCTGGCACTTTCCGGCGACGCATCCGCCGCCAAAGAAGCAGTTTTAAGCGCACGTCAGGTTGGTCTGGAGCTTCTGATCGGCATGGGCTCCTACCCGGAAATTCCCGGTACCCCCTATCTGTAATTCCCTGCCGAACCGCAGGACAAATTGAAATTCTTTTCTGTTAAGAGAAAAAACGAGCAGCATCAGCGTAACCGAAATCTACGCGTCCATGCTGCTCGTTGTGCTATTCTCATCCCTTAATTCACCTGATATACATCTGCATACTGAGAACCAAAATTCAGAGCCTCCTGATGACTGCTGAAGAAAATATCCACATGTCCATATGGGGTTCCAAGATCTTCCACCGTATAAATCGTTCCATTAATAGAAAGCTGCGTTCCAAACGGTACGCCTGCCATTGCCACCGTATGTCCTGCCGAAGGCATCACACCGCTTGCCGTTGCCTTGCCTGCCGTTCCGCAGCACTGCGCACAGCCGCAGTATCCTGTCAGACGGAAGTTGCCAAGATAGGTACCCTGACCGGAATTCGAGGAAGTCTCTTCTTCTGCCGGTTCTTCCGCAGGGCTTTCATACATATCTTCGTCATCCTCTTCCTCAACGATAATGACGCTGCTGCTTGAACTGCTGGAAGAATCCATGGTATCTGTATCCGGATCAAAATCCGGCGGTGTCTGGCTTTCCTGCGGACTCTGATCCGCTGCCGCCTGTTCTGCAGCTGCCTGTTCTGCAGCCGCCTGTTCTGCAGCCGCCTGAGCCATCAGCGCAGATATACTGTTATTGGCACTGGAGATCTGCTCCATCAGCATAGTGGCTTCCGCCTCACTGGCACTGATCTGATTCACATAGGAAGTAATGCTTGCGCTTGTGCCTGCTGCCATCTCCTGAACTTCCTGCTGTTTTACCGCTTTCTGCTGCTTCAGCTCTTCAATCTGAAGGGTCTCTGCCTGTGCCATCTCTTCCTGCTGCCGGATGCTGTTCTGAAGCTCTTCATATTTCTTCAGCATATCCCTGTCATATCTGGAAATCTGAGAAACATTCTCTGCCTTGTTCAGAAAATCCGCAAGATTTTTAGAAGAAAGAAGCTGTTCCAGTAAAGAACTTCCGCCGTGCTCATACATGTAAACGATCCTGATCTTCATGGCATCATACTGTCTGGCGGCTGCTTCTTTTGCCTTTTCCAGCTGAACCTGAATTTCCGCAAGCTCTGCTTCCAGTTCTGCCTGCTGGGATTCCAGTTCATTTACAGAATTGGACAGTTCCTCATACTGAGCGTTTAACTGTGCCAGATAAACCTCCAGCTCCTGCTTTTTGCTTTCCAGACTTCCGATTTCCGCCTGAGCTTTGGCAAGATCATTTTGAGCCTCCTGCTTCTGTTCCTGCGCATATGCGATTTCATCTTCTGTCGTGGCCCATACGGTCATTCCTGAGCAGCAAAACATCAGACCAGCCAACAGAAATGAAAAAATACGTTTCTTCATAAAAACCTCCGGTAAATAGTAGTACTTTTGTATTCCGTAGGTAAAGTATAACATAATTTTTAAAAAAATCAACAATTTATTTCATTTTCTTAATAATTACGTAACATTTCCAGATGCAGACTGCCGCAGGCAGTCAAACTTCAAAAAAACGACGTTCCCCAAAGGAAACGCCGTTGATTTTCATCCTTATTTTATCTGAAACCACCCAAAAAGGCTTATTCTGCTTCTTCCGGCTCTTCAGCCATAACTTCCTGATATTTTTCAAGAATGATTCCCTGAATCCGGTCTCTCGTTGCAGAATTGATCGGATGTGCGATATCGCGGTACTCTCCGTCTGTTGCCTTTCGGCTTGGCATAGCAATAAACAGACCTTTTTCGCCTTCGATCACTTTGATATCATGAACAACAAATTCATCATCAATGGTAATCGAAACCACCGCTTTCATCTTTCCCTCCTTTGCTACCTTTCTTACACGTACATCAGTAATATTCATTTTGCTTTCCCCTTTCCTAGCAAGTGCCGCTGCCTTCTCCTGCAGTTTACAGCACGTAACGCTCGTTTTTCTCAACGACGATCTTTACTTCTCCTTCGCCGCAATAGTATGAATTGGCTCTGATCGTGTCACGGCTCTCAACAATGCAGTTCTCAATATGTGTGTTATCCCCCAAATACACGTTGTTGAGAATCACAGAGTTTTTGATGACACAATTATTGCCAACAAATACATCTTTAAATAATACGGAGTTTTCCACGGTTCCATTGATAATGCATCCGCTGGCTACAAGACTGTTTTTCACCACTGCACCCGGATTGTACTTGGCCGGCGGCAGGTCGTCAATCTTTGTCTTGACAGCAGGCTCCTGTTTAAAAAAGTAGTTACGGATCTCCGGCTCCAGAAATGCCATATTGGTTCTGTAATAAGATTCCGCCGTGGAAATATTGCTCCAGTAGCTGTCAATCTTGTATCCGTAAATGCGCTTCAGATTTTTGTAGCGGATAAGGATATCTCTGACAAAATCATTTCTTCCTTCCTGCGCCGCTTTCTCGATCAGTTCGATGAGCTGTCTTCTGCGAATCACATAAATACCGGTAGAAATGGTATTATATGCGGAGATCATTGGTTTTTCCTCAAATTCCTCTATTCTGCCATCCTCATTCATTCTGAGGACACCGAAGCGTTCTACTTCGCTCTGGTCTTTGCAGGTCGTGCAGACAACAGTAATGTCGGCGCGCTTCGCAATATGATATTCCAGCACCTTATTGTAATCCAGCTTATAAATACCGTCTCCGGAAGCAATGACCACATAAGGCTCATGGCTGTTTTTCAGGAAAGTCAGATTCTGATAAATCGCATCTGCCGTTCCCTGGTACCACAGGCTGTTTTCTTTCGTGATGGTAGGTGTAAATACAAAAAGACCGCCCTGTTTTCTGCCGAAATCCCACCATTTTGAAGAGCTTAAATGCTCATTCAAAGACCGCGCATTGTACTGGGTCAGCACCGCCACCTTCTGTACATGTGAATTTGCCATGTTGCTCAGAGCAAAATCGATGCTTCTGTAGCTTCCGGCAATAGGCATCGCCGCTATTGCTCTTTTGTTGGATAATTCTCTCATGCGGTTATTGTTTCCGCCTGCTAAAATAATACCGATCGCTCTCATTTCCCGTCACCGTCCTTTGCTGTAATTACCTGTCCGCTGGCCAACACTCCGTCCGGGTAATCCTCCGGAACAGTCACACCGGAAATCGCTGTATTTTTTCCAATTTTTACATGATCCGGAATCACACTCTTCTCTCCAATCGTAGCGATTCCAAAGGCATATACCGAAGGCTTATAAACATTCGGCACTTCTTCCCCGCAGCCAAGAACGACACCGTTTCCAATGACAACGTCCTCTGCCACGATAGCCTTGTCCATGACCACATTCTCGCCCACGACAGAATTCCTCATAATGATGGAATCACGAATCACACTGTCTTTTCCGATCACAACATTCGGACCGATCACAGAGCTGTGAACCTCACCATAAATTTCCGCTCCTTCACCGATCAGACATCTGTCGATCACTGCATCAGATGAAATATACTGCGGAGGAATAATATCGCCCTTTGTATAAATTCTCCAGAATTCTTCATATAAATTGAACTCCGGAATGATATCGATCAGCTCCATATTGGCTTCCCAATAGGATCCTAAAGTTCCTACATCCTTCCAGTAACCATTGTACTCATAGGCAAAGAGTCTCTGCCCTTTTTCCTTGCAGTAAGGAAGAATATGTTTTCCAAAATCACAGTTGCTCTGATCCTTCAATGCGATCAATGCATTTTTCAGTACAGGCCAACTGAATATGTAAATTCCCATGGAAGCAAGATTGCTGCTGGGATGTTCCGGTTTCTCTTCAAATTCCTGGATCCGTCCGGTTTCGTCCGTTACCATGATTCCGAAACGGCTGGCTTCTTCTATCGGTACCGGCATGCAGGCAATGGTGATATCTGCCTTGTTTGCCTTGTGAAAATCGAGCATTACCTCATAATCCATTTTGTAAATATGATCGCCTGATAATATCAGAACATAGTCCGGATTATACTGCTCCATATAGTCCAGGTTCTGATAAATCGCATTTGCCGTTCCGGTATACCATTCACTGTTCTGGCTCTTTTCATAAGGAGGAAGAACGGTTACACCGCCTTCATTTCTGTCAAGATCCCACGGAATACCGATTCCGATATGCGTATTGAGGCGCAGAGGCTGATATTGTGTCAGAACACCTACCGTATCAATACCTGAATTGATGCAATTACTTAAGGGGAAGTCAATAATACGATATTTTCCTCCGAAAGCGACTGCCGGTTTGGCAACTTTTTCTGTAAGAACTCCCAGTCTGCTGCCCTGGCCGCCTGCTAAAAGCATGGCAATCATTTCTTTCTTAATCATGCAATCACCTCATGTCTGTTATGATTACAATATTATAACACAATTCTATTAAATAGTGAACCTATTTTACGGTTATTTTGTACAATTTTTATCGCTTTTTTAGTCATTCTCTATGAAAAAATGACAGAAGTTTACATTTTTCTTCCAGTTTTTTCCTGTTTTTCACAATTAAGGATATTCGCGAAAAAAAATGATGCCGAACCGGCTTTTCTTATTTTTCACCCCTTCAGGACAAAGAAAGACTTTTCATTTTTTCTTCACCGCGTTATAATTAATAGATAAAATACATCAAGGAGATTATCATTATGTATCAGATAGACTTCCACAAACCGCTGCATATCCATTTTATAGGGATTGGCGGTATCAGCATGAGCGGACTTGCGGAAATTCTTCTTGAGGAAGGTTTTTCCATCTCCGGCTCCGATGCCAAGGAAAGCCCCCTTACAGAAGCTCTGGAAAAACGCGGTGCCAGAATTTTCTATGGCCAGCGCGCTTCTAATATTGAAGATTCCGTTCAGGTAGTGGTTTATACTGCTGCTATCCACCCGGACAATCCGGAATTCGCACGAGCCGTCGAAAAAGGCATTCCCATGCTTACCCGCGCTCAGCTTCTGGGACAGATCATGCGCAACTATGACACGCCCATCGCCGTAGCCGGTACTCACGGAAAAACCACAACCACATCCATGGTTGCTCATATTCTTCTGAGAGGCGACTGCGATCCTACCATCAGTGTGGGCGGAATCCTTCCGGCCATCAACGGAAATATCCGCGTTGGAAAATCCGAAACCTTCCTTACAGAAGCATGCGAATACACAAACAGCTTCCTGAGCTTTTTCCCGAAGATCAGCATCATCCTTAATATGGATGCAGATCATCTGGATTTCTTTAAGGACATTCAGGATATCCGTCACTCTTTCCGCAGATTTGCCGAGCTTCTCCCGTCAGACGGAGCGCTGATCATCAACACAGATACCCCGGCTTACGAAGATATCATCCGTGATCTTCCCTGCCGTGTGATCACCTACAGTCTGGAGAAAGATGCCGAATATACTGCTTCCGATATTACATGGGACGAACTGGGACACGCTTCCTTTACGATTCTTCATAACGGCGCCCCCATATGTACCTGTCAGCTTCAGGTTCCCGGCGTTCACAATATTTCCAACGCACTGGCTGCCGCTGCCGCAGGACAGCTTCTGAGCCTTTCTCCGGAAGTTATTGCAGAGGGACTGAACAGCTTTACAGGCACAGACCGCCGTTTCCAGCTGAAGGGCACCGTTGCCGGCGTCACCATTATCGATGATTATGCACATCATCCAACGGAAATTCAGGCCACTCTCCGTGCAGCCAAAAATTATCCGCACAAGACCACATGGTGTGTTTTCCAGCCTCATACATATACCCGCACCAAGGCTCTTCTTCCGGAATTTGCTCATGCACTTACTCTGGCAGATCACGTGGTTCTTGCCGATATATATGCCGCACGGGAAACGGACGATCTTGGAATTTCTTCCCAGGATCTCTGCAACTGGGTTCGTTCCCTGGGAACTCCCTGTGAATACTTCCCTACCTTCGATGAAATCGAAAACTTCCTTCTGGAAAACTGCACGCAGGGCGATCTGCTGATCACCATGGGTGCCGGAGATGTGGTAAAAATCGGCGAACATCTTCTTGGGAAATAGTTTCTATTAACTCCGTTCTCCATCGGCAGTTTCTTCCGGAACTGCCGATTTTTTTTATCCCCAAAAATTCCCCGAAACCAGTTTTTTTATCCACATCCGAAAAACCTTGTATTTTCAAGCTTCACGGGAGTTATCCACATTATCCACAGGGTTATGCACATTTTTTCGGATGGTTTCCTGTGGATTTTTTCCACCTCCCACAGATTGACATAATTCCGCATTTTATTTCGTCATAATTCTTCTTAACCCTACAAAAATCGAGATTTTAAAGGGTTTTCTCCGGTTTGCAATAATTTTGTAATATTTTTTGCTGTCCACATTATCCACATTATCCACATTTCAAATGTGGAAGATTTGCTGTCAAAAAAAATATTCTCTTTTGAAAATGGTTGTGCTATAATCCATAAAAGCAGAACAGGAAAGAGAGTGATTTTATGAGTATGATCACATTGCAGAATTCCTCCGCAGTGGAGGTAACTGTATTATCCAATTATTTTATAGATCATTTTATGCCGGAAGCAAACGGCGAATTTGTAAAAGTATATATTTATCTGCTCCGCCTGCTTACTTCCGCACCGGTTTCCTTTAATCTGGAAAAGATGGCAGACAGCCTTCTCTGCACGGAGCGCGATATCATCCGTGCACTGAAATACTGGAGCAAACAGGAGCTCATCCGCCTGGATTACGACTCCGGCAAAAAGCCCTGCGGCATTACCCTTCTGCCGCTTCAGGCACCATCTGTGCAGGAGCCTGCAGTTCTCTCTCCAGAAGAAGAGCTGCCTTCCGCAAATGCGGACAAGACCGCGGATGCTTCCGTACAGGCCGGGGAAAATCATCCGGAAGCATCCGCAGGCAGCACGCTGACTCCGGACAGGATCCGTGAGCTGAAGGAAAATGAAGAAATCGTTCAGCTGCTTTATATTGCCGAGCAATATCTGGGAAAAACCTTAAGTCCTGCAGAAATGCAGAAGATTCTTTATTTTTATGATGGACTGGGACTTTCCGCAGACCTTATCGAATATCTCATTGAATACTGTGTCAGCCGCAATCACAAGAGCATCCGCTACATTGAAACGGTTGCCCTTGCATGGGCAAAGGAAGGCATCACCACCGTGCAGATGGCCAAGGATGCCAGTTCCCGATATGGAAAAGAATATTTCGCCATACTCAAGGCCCTCGGCATCAGCAGCCGCAATCCGATTGAATCCGAGATCGTTCTGATGGACAAATGGATGAAGGAATTCGGTTTTTCCATGGAAATCATCCAGGAAGCCTGCAGCCGTACGGTTCTCCAGACAGGCCAGCCAAGCTTCCAGTATGCGGACAAAATCCTCTGCGGATGGAAAAAGAAAAATGTCCGTCACCCGGAAGATATCCGTACTCTGGATGCCGAACACCAGAAACGAAAGCTTGCAAAGGAGACGGCCAGGGCCTCCCGTCAGCCGGCGCCCAACCGCTTCAACAACTTTCAGCAGCGCGACTATGATTTTGCAGAATATGAAAAACGCCTGCTAAACCAGTAACCAAGTTTCATTGAATACAAAGGAGAAACCAGTGCCTTTACAGAATTATCAGTATGATATGATTATGAGGGAATACAATCGCCGTCAGTCCCAGAACCGCGCTCTTCTGGAAGAGCGCCGGACTGCCGTTTATCAGGAGATTCCCCGGCTTCCCGAAATTGACAGGGAGGTCGCTTC
>CAMBYR010000047.1 GCA_945872375.1 uncultured Blautia sp.
GAAGGATGGCAGGAGAGTATATTCTGAATAATCTTTATGGCCCGGGGAAAAATGTGGTGGTGATCGAAGGAGTGAAGGAGTCTCCTATTTCCAGAAAGCGTCTGAAAGGATTTCGTGATGCCGTCGAGGGAAAAATTCCGGAAACACAGATTACCTATTATCATGGTGACTGGCTTCGTGATGTGGCAGAGGTCCGGATGAAAGACTTTCTCGTGGTCAATGAGAAGGCCGATATTGTTTTTGCATTTAATGATGATATGGCGTACGGTGCTTATCTGGCATGTCAGCAGCTCCGTGTAAGCAATACGGCGGCTCTTTTGGGAGTAGACGGATTTGAGGGAGAAATTGCCGGACTGAATCTGGTGGAAAACGGGATTCTGGATGCAACGATTCAAAGCCCGGACTTTGGTGCCCTGGCTTATGATACGGCTCTGGATATTCTGAAAGGAAAGCAGGCGAAACGGGAAATTGTGATTGTGCCGCGTCTGATCACAGGATAAAAAAGAGGAAGAAATCCAACGGGGGATCGCTTCCTCCTTTTTTATATCACAGGAAATTACTCCGTAATGTTCCTGTGATATAAAAAATGTCTGAAATTTATTTTGTGCCGAAAATACGGTCGCCGGCATCTCCCAGTCCCGGAAGAATGTAGGCGTGTTCATTCAGCTCGCGGTCCAGATGTCCTACATAGATCTGTACATCCGGATGTTCTTTATGGAGGCGTTCGAGGCCCTCCGGAGCTGCGATGATAAACATGCACTTGATGTTTGTGCCGCCGTATTTTTTGATGAAATCAACTGCAGCAACTGCAGAACCGCCGGTGGCAAGCATGGGATCTACCATGACGATCAGACGCTGATCGATGGGTGCCGGGAGCTTGCAGTAATATTCATGAGGTTCGTGTGTGACCGGATCACGATACAGGCCGATGTGGCCGATCTTGGCCGATGGAACCAGAGTGGTAATTCCGTTTACCATACCAAGTCCGGCACGAAGAACCGGGACAACCGCCAGCTTCTTTCCCGATACCATGGGTGTCAGGCAAGTTTCCAGTGGAGTTTCCACTTCCACATCCTCCAGGGGCAGATCGCGCAGCGCTTCGTATCCCATGAGAACCGCAATTTCCTCAATGAGTTTACGGAACTCATTTGTACCTGTGTTTTTGCTGCGGAGCATGGAGATTTTGTGCTGAATCAGCGGATGATCCATAATAAATACGTTTTCCATCAGAAAGTACCTCCTTTATTTTCTCTGTACATGTATGATTTTCTGTGGATGATCTGTTTTATAATTGATGTTTCATTATACCATGAAAAAAAGAGAAATCCAACTCTGTATTCTCTGTTTGTCAGTTTTTGTTATGCAGACGGCTGATATTTCTGAATTCTCCCGAGACCAGAAGAAGGGCTGTAATGCCGGCGGCCGCATCGGAAATAGGGCCTGCAAACATAACTCCTTCGATACCGAATATCATGGAAAACAGTATGAGGAGCGGAACCAGGAAAATAATCTGGCGCGTCATGGAAAGGAAGATTCCCTTTGTGGCTTTTCCGATGGAGGTGAAGAAATTGGAGGTCACAGGCTGAAGTCCGTTAAAAAAGGTACAGAACAGATATATACGGAAAAATTTTACCGCAAATTCCTGGTACAGGGCATCGCCGCTGCCAAAAAGTCCCACGAGCTGGCGGGGAAAGATCTGGAAGCATAAAAAGCCTGCAAAGGCGATCGCAGAGGCATATTTTGCCGCCAGGAGGTAGGACTGCTTCACTCTGGAATAGTGTTCGGCTCCGAAGTTGAAGCTGATCAGGGGCTGAGCACCCTGGGAAATACCGATGACAACCGAAAGAAACAGCATATTTACCTTCATAACGATGCCGGAAACTGCCAGGGGAATGTCGCTTCCGTAGGGAGAAAGGCTTCCGTAATGACGGAGGATATTGTTCAGAAGGATCTGAACCACCGTAATGGCAAGCTGATTCAGGCAGGAAGCAGAACCAAGAGCTGTAATGTCTCTGAAGCAGCGCAGATTCGGAATAAAATCCCAGAACCTGAGAGAACCATGGTGGTATTTTGGCAGATAAAACAGTACCATCAGGGCGGAAAAAATCTGTCCCATGACGGTCGCAAGGGCGGCTCCGCGGATTCCCCAGTGAAAAACAAAAATAAACAGGGGGTCGAGAATGGTGTTGATCACCGCACCGGACAGCATGGCGGCCATGGAGTAGGCCGGCTTTCCGTCAGCGCGGATCAGGTGGTTGCCGCCGGTTGTCAGCATATAAAATGGAAAGCCCAGAGATGTGATGCCGATATAAGAGAGGGAATAATCCAGAGTCTGCTCTGTGGCACCGCATGCCAGAACCACCGGTTCCAGGAACATTCGGATGACGATGCAGAAAAATAATCCGAAAAGGATCAGGGATCCAAAGGCCGTTCCGGCTATTTTTCCGGCACGTTCCTCCTGCTTTCTGCCAAGCGCCAGATTATAATTTGCGGCACCGCCGATGCCTACAAGGAGAGAGAGGGCAACGGTGACGGTGGTGGTGGGAAAAGCAACGTTTGTGGCTGCATTCCCAAGCATTCCCACGCCCTGTCCGATAAAAATCTGATCTACAATATTGTATAATGCGCTGACAACCATGCTGATGATGCTTGGAATCGCAAATTTTCGAAGAAGGCTTCCAATCGGGGCGTACCCCAGAGGATTCTGCGTTTTTTCGGACTCAATAACTTCTGTGCTCATAGAAACTCCTGTCTGTAGTTTGTGCTATCTTGTCTGAAGAAATACCTTCAAACGGGGTATCTGATTATTCAGGATCATACTTTCCGGGAACATGGCCTGATGAACCATATCAGCCGAATAGGTAAAATCTCCGATGTGCTTTGTTCCGTGGCTGTCACTGGAAAGAAGGATCGGAAGCTCGTATTTCCGGCAGCATTGAAGGATCTCCATGCTGTTTGCTCTGGTATCCCCGCGGTATCCGTAAGGCGCAAGGGAAGCCTCGTTGATCTCCAGGATCACGCCGTTCTCCTTGGCATGGCGGACGATGGTATCGTAGTCGGCGGGGAACTTTGGGTTATCACAGTGCCCGAGAATTTTTACATGAGGATTTTTCATTACATTCAGATAGGCCCTGGTGTTTTCTTCTTTTGATTTTCTGGAATAGGTATAACAGTGGATGCTGGCAATGGCGTAATCCAGTCTGGAAAGCAGGTCTTCCTCCAGATCCACACTTCCCTCCGTGTCCAGAATATTCAGTTCGATTCCGTAAAGAACTTCCACGCCGAAGCGTTTTCTCGGACAAATGGAAAGATTTCGAAAATAGGATGGTGTTCCCGCTGCCATGGTAGCAGGGCCGTGATCGGTGATTCCCAGAAGCTTCAGCTTTTGCTGGGCGGCTTTTTTGACCATTTCAGAGATCGTGCAGACAGTTCCGTGTCCGCTTGCGATGGAATGGGTATGCATATCAGAAAGATACATAAAAGGGCTCCCCCTTTCGTTTGAGCGTTATTGATAAAATCGTGCATGATAAAAAGAATCCTTCGGTCAGGACTCATAATTACTTATAGTATGACAGATGAAAGGCAGAATGTCAACAAAAAAACATAATTCCAAATAAAAACAAACAAAAAACACACCCAAAAACAAACAAAAACCACATTTTGAATGCAAGAAAAATGTTGTTTTTGTTGACATTTGAAAAAAATAAGAGTATAATATTTTTATATGAAATCATGGCGGGCAGCAGTCTGCCGTGGGAAAGGAGAAGCGTGGAAAATGTTTAATACCACAGACATTCCAAAATCATCCAGAATCACCAGACTGGTGGAAAATCTGTATGCAAAAATGCCGGAAATTGAGTCTACCAGAGCAATCCTTCTTACGGAATCCTACCGGGAAACAGAAGGAGAACCGATTATTACCAGACGTGCCAAAGCATTTGCACACATCCTGCGGAATATCCCTATCATCATTCGTGATGAAGAGCTGATCGTAGGAAGCAGCACACTGGCACCTCGCGGCTGCCAGACATTCCCGGAATTTTCCTTCCAGTGGCTGGAGGATGAACTGGACACTGTTGAGACGAGGAGCGCGGACCCGTTTTACATTTCAGAAAAGACAAAACAGGAGTTGAGGGAGGTACATAAGTACTGGAAGGGGAAAACCACCAGCGAGCTGGCTACTTCCTATATGGCTCCGGAGGCGATCAGGGCCATTGATCACAATGTTTTTACACCGGGAAATTATTTTTATAATGGAGTAGGGCATGTTACCGTAAAATATGAAGAGGTACTTGCTGTCGGCTATGAAGGAATCATGGCAAAGGCTCAGGCGGAGCTGGATCAGTGCCATGTGGGAGACGGCGATTACGCCAGACGCTCCAGATTCCTGGAGGCAGTGATTCTGAGCTGCCAGGCCGTAATAGAGTATGCACAGCGTTATGCCATGCTTGCGGACGAAATGGCATCCACGTGCAGCGATCCTGTAAGAAAACAGGAATTACATATCATTGCGCAGAACTGCAGCCGTGTTCCGGCAAAGGGAGCAACAGGTTTTTATGAGGCATGCCAGTCATTCTGGTTTGTGCAGCAGCTTCTGCAGATGGAGTCCAGCGGACATTCGATTTCCCCGGGACGGTTTGACCAATATATGTATCCGTATTATGAGGCGGATATCAGAAATGGAAATATCACCAGAGAATTTGCTCAGGAACTGATGGATTGTATCTGGGTCAAACTGAATGACCTGAACAAGTGCCGTGACGCTGCATCGGCGGAAGGCTTTGCTGGATACAGTCTGTTCCAGAATCTGATCGCAGGCGGTCAGAACAAGGATGGGGAGGATGTGACAAATGACCTTTCGATCATGAGCATCCAGGCATCCATGCATGTGTTCCTACCCCAGCCGTCTCTTTCCGTTCGTGTATGGAACGGATCTCCTCATGAGTTTCTGATTAAGGCGGCAGAGCTTACCAGAACCGGTATCGGACTGCCGGCTTATTACAACGATGAGGTGATCATTACGGCGCTTCAGAACAGAGGCCTTTCCCTGGAAGATGCACGTGAATACAATATCATCGGCTGTGTGGAGCCTCAGAAAGCCGGCAAGACGGAAGGATGGCATGATGCGGCGTTCTTTAACATGTGCCGCCCGCTGGAGCTGGTATTTGCCAATGGAATGGACAAGGGCGAGATGGTGGGAATTCCAACGGGAGATGTGACAGAAATGTCTACCTTTGAAGAATTCTATGACGCATATAAAAAACAGATGGAATACTGCATTTCCCTTCTGGTAAATGCGGACAATGCCATTGATGTAGCGCATGCAGAGCGCTGCCCGCTGCCGTTTTTGTCCTGTATGGTGGATGACTGCCTGAAGGAAGGAAAGACCGTTCAGGAAGGCGGTGCGGTATATAACTTTACCGGCCCTCAGGGCTTTGGTGTTGCCAATATGGCAGATTCTCTGTTTGCTGTCCGTAAGCTGGTCTATGAAGATAAATCGGTATCCATGCAGGAATACAAAGAAGCACTTGCATGGAATTTTGGAAAAGGATTTGATGAAACAGATGCTGCGGATGTGGCATCGGCAGTGATCAGGAGCCTTCAGGAGCAGGGAAAAACCATAACGGAAGAAAATGTTTCTTCTATATTAAATATGGTTCTGAATCTGAAACCGGAGCCGGCAAAAAAAGCAAGATATGAGGAAATTCACGACTTGATCGACCGGGTGCCGAAATTTGGAAATGCCATTCCGGAGGTGGATTATTTCGCCAGAGATGTGGCATATACCTACACGCGCCCTATGGAAAAATACAAAAACCCAAGAGGCGGACAGTACCAGGCAGGACTTTACCCGGTATCGGCAAATGTTCCTCTGGGCGGACAGACAGGCGCTACACCGGACGGCCGTTATGCTCATACACCTGTGGCAGACGGTGTTTCTCCGTCAGCCGGCAAGGATGTAAAGGGGCCGACTGCGGCGGCAACCTCCGTGTCTCGTCTGGATCACTTTATCGTATCAAACGGAACACTGTTTAACCAGAAATTCCATCCTTCTGCACTGGCAGGACGGGAAGGACTGGAGAAATTTGTGGCTCTGATTCGTTCCTATTTTGATCAGAAGGGAATGCATATGCAGTTTAATGTAGTCAGCCGCGAAACACTGCTGGATGCACAGGAGCATCCGGAAAATTATAAACATCTGGTGGTTCGTGTTGCAGGATACAGTGCACTGTTTACCACATTGTCCCGTTCTCTTCAGGATGATATTATCCGAAGAACAGAACAGGGCTTCTAAAGAAAGGAGAACCACATGGATTATTTAGACACAAAAGGCAGGATCTTTGATATCCAGCGCTATTCTATCCATGATGGTCCGGGGATCCGCACGATCGTATTCCTGAAAGGCTGCGTTCTTCGCTGCCGATGGTGCTGTAATCCGGAATCTCAGGAATTCCGGATCCAGACGATGATGGCTGCGGGTAAAGAGAAAATCATTGGCCGTGATGTGACAGTCCGGGAAATGATAGAAAAGGTGGAGCAGGACCGCCCGTACTATTATCGCTCCGGAGGAGGGCTGACCCTTTCCGGCGGAGAATGTCTCTGTCAGCCGGAATTTTCCCGGGATCTTCTGCGCGCAGCAAAGGAACGGGGGATCAATACGGCGATCGAAAGTATGGCGTGCGCACCTTTTGAGAAAATTGAGATGCTGCTTCCCTATCTGGATGTTTATCTGATGGATGTGAAGCATACCAATCCGGAAAAGCATCGGGAGTTTACCGGCAGATCAAATGAACTGATGCTGGAAAATGCCAGAAAGACAGCCCTTTCCGGAAAAACAAAGCTGGTTATCCGGGTTCCTGTGATTCCTTCCTTTAATGACACAGTGGAAGAAATTCAGGGAATTGCCCGGTTTGCGGATACACTTCCCGGTGTGGAAAAGATTCATCTTCTGCCCTACCATCGTCTGGGACAGGATAAATACGAAGGGCTGGGAAGAACGTATCAGATGGAGGGAATCCTTCCTCCGTCTATGGAACATATGGAAACACTGAAAAAGGCGGTTCACGCTGTCAGCGGCCTGGACTGTCAGATAGGAGGCTGAAAATATGGCGTTTACAGACAATCTTCCGCCGGAGACGAAACAGCGTATCGTTCAGGAACTGGTTCCCGGAAAACAGATATCGCTGGCGCATATCATTGCAAATCCTGATCAGATCCTTTATGCAAAGCTGGGTCTGGATCCTGCTGTGGAATATTCCCGTTCGGCAATTGGCGTTATGACGGTAAGCCCTGCGGAGACGGCCATTATCATGGGAGATATCGCAATTAAATCTTCAGGTGTGGAGATTGGATTTGTGGATCGCTTCAGCGGAAGTCTGATCGTTACGGGAACCGTGTCGGAAGTGGAAGCGGCGGTCAGTGCGATTCTGGATTATGTTGGCGAAAAACTGGGATTCGCTGTTTGTCCGATCACCAGAACCTGACGAATATACGAAAGGAACCGGAGAAAAGACTTTATTATATGAAAAAAATTGCTCTTATGGGCAGGAGTGAGGCGGGAAAGACCACCCTTACTCAGGCTCTGAAGGGAGAAAAGATCCATTATCACAAAACCCAGTATGTGAACAATTTTGATGTGATCATTGATACGCCCGGAGAATACGCCCAGACAAAGAATCTGGGACATGCTCTGGCTCTGTATACTTATGAAGCAGATATTGTGGGCCTGATCTGCTCGGCCATCGAACCCTACTGCCTGTTCCCGCCTTGCTGTACCTGTATGGCGAATCGCGAGGTTATCGGAATTGTGACAAAGATCAATCATCCGGAGGCAAATGTGGAGCGGGCAGCTTCCTGGCTGCGGCTGGCAGGCTGTAAAAAAATCTTTTATGTGGACTCAAAAATCCAGCAGGGGGTGCCGGAAATCCTGGAATATCTCCGCGAGGAGGGAGATGTACTGCCCTGGGAAAAACAGAAAGATGAAAAACCACAAAAAACAACAGATGAAATCCAATAAAAACAACACGAAACAACAAGATTTTCTTGACAAATCGTGTTAAAAGGAGTAAAATCTCCATAGAAACAAAACAAAACCAAAAGCTTAAGGAGGAAGAAAGCATGGTAAACGAATTTGAAATCAAAAAACAGATCTGTGACATCGGTAGAAGGATCTACAACCGCAACATGGTGGCTGCAAATGACGGAAATATTTCCGTAAAACTCAATGACAATGAGTTCCTTTGCACTCCGACTGGTGTATCCAAAGGATTTATGACTCCTGAATACATCTGTAAGGTTGACAAAGAAGGTAATGTAATCCAGGCAAATCCGGGATTCAAACCGTCTTCCGAAATCAAGATGCATATGAGAGTATACCAGAAGAGACCGGATGTTGGCTCTGTTGTACATGCTCATCCTATTTATGCAACTTCTTTCGCAATCGCAGGTATTCCGCTGACACAGCCGATCATGCCGGAAGCAGTTATCTCTCTTGGATGTGTTCCGATCGCTGAATATGGTACACCTTCCACAATGGAAATTCCGGACAATCTGGAAAAATACCTTCCATACTTTGACGCAGTTCTTCTTGAGAACCACGGCGCACTGACATGGAGCACCGATCTGAACGCTGCATACATGAAGATGGAATCTGTTGAATTCTACGCACAGCTTCTGTACCAGAGCAAACTTCTGGGCGGCCCGAAGGAATTCGACGAAAAGAATATCGAAAAACTGTATGCAATCCGTCGTAAATTCGGTATGCCTGGAAAACATCCGGCAAGCATCTGCCTGAACAAAGACGGAAAGAACTGCCATAACTGCGGCGGCGCATGTGCAAGCGGCGACTACAAACAGTTCCCGGGATATCAGTATGATTTCGTAGGAAAAGATACCTCTGCAGCAGCTCCGAGCGCTGATGCTGAACTGGTAGCAAATATTACCAAACAGGTAATGGCTCAGTTAGGACTGAAATAAGAGAAGTAAACCCAATTTTTAAAAGGAGGACAATTTCATGCCAATCAGTGATAGCATGGTACAGGAAATTGTACAGGAAGTAATGGCAAAAATGCAGATTGCTGACGCTCCGACCGGAAAACATGGTATTTTCAAAGACATGAACGATGCCATTGAGGCTGCAAAAAAAGCACAGCTCATTGTAAAGAGAATGTCCATGGATCAGAGAGAAAAGATTCTGACCTGCATCCGTAGAAAAGTCAAAGAAAATGCAGAAATTCTTGCCCGCATGGCAGTTGATGAAACAGGAATGGGAAATGTAGGAGACAAGATCCTCAAACATCACCTGGTAGCAGATAAAACTCCGGGAACAGAGGATATCACCACGACTGCATGGTCTGGTGACAGAGGTCTGACTCTTATTGAAATGGGACCGTTTGGTGTCATTGGAGCCATCACTCCCTGTACAAACCCGAGTGAAACCATTCTGTGCAACACAATGGGAATGCTGGCAGGCGGAAATACTGTTGTATTCAATCCGCATCCGGCAGCAATCAAAACTTCTATCTACGCAGTAAACCTTCTGAACGAGGCTTCACTGGAAGCCGGCGGTCCGGACAATATTGCGGTAACGGTAGAAAAGCCAACCATGGAAACAAGTGACATTATGCTGAAACATAAAGATATCCCGCTGATCGCGGCAACCGGCGGCCCTGGTGTAGTAACAGCAGTGCTTTCTTCCGGAAAACGTGGTATCGGCGCAGGAGCAGGCAATCCGCCGGCACTGGTAGATGAGACAGCCGATGTTCGCAAGGCTGCTCAGGATATCGTAAATGGATGTACCTTTGATAACAACCTTCCGTGTATCGCAGAAAAGGAAATCGTGGCAGTTTCTTCTGTAGTAGATGAACTGATGCATTATCTGGTTTCCGAAAATGACTGCTACCTGGCTTCCAAGGAAGAACAGGACAAGCTTACTTCAGTTGTACTGGCAGGCGGCAAGCTGAATCGTAAATGCGTTGGACGTGATGCAAGAACTCTTCTTTCCATGATCGGAGTAGACGTTCCGGCAAACATCCGCTGCATCGTATTCGAAGGACCGAAGGAACACCCGCTGATCGCAGAAGAGCTTATGATGCCGATCCTTGGTGTTGTAAGAGCAAAAGATTTTGATGATGCGGTAGAGCAGGCTGTATGGCTGGAGCATGGCAATCGCCATTCCGCACACATCCATTCCAAAAATGTAGATAATATTACAAAATATGCGAAAGCAATTGATACCGCAATCCTTGTAAAGAATGCACCTTCTTATGCAGCTCTTGGATTTGGCGGAGAAGGCTATTGTACATTTACCATCGCAAGCCGTACAGGTGAAGGCCTTACAAGCGCAAGCACCTTCACAAAGAGAAGACGCTGCGTAATGTCCGACAGTCTCTGCATTCGCTGATCAGGAGGAGAAGAACAATGGATATGAATAATATTAATATTGAAGAAATCGTGAAACAGGTTCTCTCCGGCATGACAGGAAACGCTTCCGCACCGGCAGCAGCACCCGCTGCAGCACCGGCAGCAGGCGGAGCTATCCCGAAAACCGCAAGAGTAGCTATGCTGACAGCTCTGGAACACTATGATATCAAGGAATTCCCGATTCCTCCTCTGGGTGATGACGATCTCCTTGTTAAAGTAGAAGGCTGCGGTGTCTGCGGTACTGATGCTCACGAATTCAAGAGAGACCCATTTGGCCTGATTCCGGTAGCTCTGGGACATGAGGGAACCGGCGAGATCGTGGCTATGGGTAAAAACGTAAAAGTTGATACAGCAGGAAAACCTGTAAAAGTCGGCGATAAAGTTGTTACATGTATGATTTTCAAAGATGATCCGGAAATCACCATGTTTGACTTAAATAAGAAAAACGTAGGCGGTGCTGATGTTTATGGCCTCCTTCCGGATGATGATATTCATCTGAACGGATGGTTCTCCGATTACATCTACATCAGAGGCGGTGCATTTGGTTCCACATTCTTCAACGTAAGTGATCTGGATCTGGATTCCCGTATCCTCATCGAGCCATGTGCCGTTCTGATTCACGCAGTAGAAAGAGCAAAATCAACCGGTATCCTTCGTTTCAACAGCAG